>CAZSUR010000005.1:10181-24583 GCA_964610075.1 uncultured Lachnospiraceae bacterium | reverse complement strand
CGAGCGTCTTGAAAAGAAGCTCTCCAACCGCGGATTCGTCGAGGGCGCGCCCGAGAAGGTAGTCGAGGGCGAACGCGCGAAGCTGGCAAAATACAGCGAGACGCTCGCAAGCATCGAGAAGGCGCTCTCCGACATGGAAAATATGTAACGAGAGGTGCACAAGGCTTGAAAGAGTATCTTATAAAGGCGGTGGAGCGTGTGGATTTCACCAACGCTCCGCGCGCCGAGATCGACTGCTATAAGTGGGAGGCGGACTATGCTCCGCACGCCTGCGCGCAGCTTGTCTGGGTTGAGGATTCGGGGCTCGCGCTCCGTATGACCTGCGATGAAGCAGACCCGACGGCTGTATACAAAAGCTACGGAGATCCCGTATACCGCGACAGCTGCATGGAGTTCTTCCTGTCAGCCGACGGCGGCGAGCACTACATCAACTTCGAGATGAACAGCGCCGGAGCGCTTCTGTCCGAGTTCGGCACAAAGGACTTTCCGCGCACCCCGATAAGCAGCTTTGTCACACCGCCCGTCCCTCACGCCGAGGTGTCACCCGAGAGCGGCAGCTGGTCGGTCGAGCTTTTCATTCCGACGTCGCTTATCGAAGCTCTGTTCGGTCAAAGCATCGGCCCGGGCAGCACCCTGCTCGGCAACTTCTACAAATGCGGAGATGACACGCCGAAGCCTCACTTCGGTATGTGGAACGAGATAGACAGCGCAACTCCCTGCTTCCACCTTCCCGAATTTTTCGCTCCCTTAAAAATAGAGAAATAATCGAGCTCATATCTCTGTACGCAGGCAGCCGCCGCGTACAGATATTTCTTTTTTAATATTTTTCAAAAAAGGTATTGACAAAGTGCCGAGTATGTTGTAAAATCAAAGTGTACCAAATTGGTACACTTTGATAGCCGAGCAACGCTTCGGCATAAAATGAAGAAGGAAGCGCAAACACGATGAAGATAAATCGCGAAACTGATTACGCCCTGCGTATCATGCGCACTCTTGCCGAATCGGGAGAGCTGACAGATGCAAAAACTCTGTCCGATCGCATTTGCGTTTCGACAAGTTTTACGCTGAAGATACTGCGAAAGCTCTGTGTGAACGGACTCGTTCTCTCACGCAAGGGCAAAAGCGGAGGCTATATGCTGAACGGAGATCCGGACAGCATCACCCTGCGCCGTATAATCGAGGTGACCGAGGGCTCGCTGTGCATAGCCTGCTGTATTTCGGACGGGTACGTGTGCGAAAGCTCGGGAAGCGATCCGGGCGCAGTATGCTTCTACAATCGGCTGTTCAAGGATATAAACGGCTACATCGCCGAAAAGCTTGACGGCATAACGCTTGGCGACGTTATCAAAGAAACTGATAAAAATAAAAATAAAAATATATAATCAAAACCACGGAGGAAAATTATTATGAAATTCAGATGTCTTGTATGCGGTTACATTCACGAAGGTGATTCGGCTCCCGAGGCTTGCCCTCAGTGCAAAGCTCCTGCAAGCAAGTTCGTGCTTCAGGAAGAGAACAACATGACCTGGGCTGCAGAGCATGAGGTAGGAATCGCTTCCGACGTTTCCGAGGAAATAAAGGAAGGGCTTCGCGCTAACTTCACCGGCGAATGTACAGAGGTGGGTATGTACCTTGCTATGGCTCGCGTTGCTCACAGAGAGGGCTATCCCGAGATCGGTATGTACTGGGAAAAGGCAGCATATGAGGAGGCAGAGCACGCAGCGAAGTTCGCAGAGCTTCTCGGTGAGGTCGTAACTCCCTCCACAAAGAAGAACCTTGAGATGCGCGTTGAGGCTGAAAACGGCGCAACCGAGGGTAAGACAATGCTCGCAAAGCTCGCAAAGGAGCAGAACCTCGATGCTATTCACGACACAGTTCACGAAATGGCTCGCGACGAAGCTCGTCACGGCAAGGCATTCGCAGGACTTCTCAAGAGATATTTCAACTAATATAAAGAGCAATAAAGTCGCATCTCGCGCGCCGAATGTGTGCGTGTGCACGACGAATTTATAACTCAAAACAAATAACCACGGCGGCACTTTCATACGAAGCGATTCGGATGAAAGTGCCTGCTTTGGGTTTTAAAAAACATCGTTTTTCGTCACGTTTTCCGGCAAAAAGCCGGATTTTCACAAAAACTACTTTGAAAACGGAGATATTGCTATGAAAAAGCAGGCGGCAATCGTCCTTTTCGCCCTATTACTCATCCTGTCGGCGGTGATGCCGGCAGCAGCGGCATCCCAGGACGGGATAGAGGCTGTTATATCGACAAGCTCGCAGAGCTATAAGGCGAACGAGGACATAGTTTTAAAGCTTACCCTGAAAAACACCTCGAAAAAGACAGCCGAGGACGTAAGTGCGGAGATAACCCTCCCGAGCGAGCTTACACTCAAGGAAGGCTCGCTTAAATCCGACGTATTCAAGCTTTCACCGGGCGAAGAAAAGAGCATCACTCTGACCGCAATAAAGAGTGAGTCCGTGCAGGCAAACGGCGCAGCCGGAGAAGGCGTGTCCGGCATCGGAGGCAACGGCGGAATCTATGGCTCGCACGACAGCTCCGACACGACCGCCGAGCCGACGGATACGACCGCGGCATCGACCGAGACCGACGCTCCCGAGAGCGCAGCCGGCACCACAGCACCCGATAGCGACACGGCGATAACCGATCAGTCAAAGACTGACACCAAAAAAGCCTCCGATGAGGAGAGCGGCAGCTCCGGACTTGTTATCGGGATAATAATTGGCGTAGTAGCTCTCGCAGCTATTGCTGGCGCCGCCGTGCTTGTATTCAAAAAGAAGCACGCGGGAGCCGCTTTGTCGATCATTTTGTGCATAGCACTTCTCGGTTCAGGCGGCGCGGCGATATCCGCCGAGGCGGCCTCACTTCGCAACTCCCTTACCGTAACGCACAACGTAACGGTAAACGACCGCTCGTACACCGTAAAAGCAAAGGTTTCATACTCGTTCCCCGAGGAAACGGTTTCGGTCGACAACGAATATGCCGACAATTGGAACCTTAACTAAGCTTCGAGACGTATAAAGGAGAACGATCATGAAAAAGAGAAAAGCTTGTTCACAGCTTCTTATCCTTGCAACGCTTATCGGGATCACGGCATCGGTATTCCCGATGTCGACGGCAGCCGAGTCTCCGTCGTACACGACCGACGGCAGCACCATAACGCTGACGCAGAGCTGCAAGCTCGATCTGACCGATATCGAATACAAGCATATAGACGGAAAGCAGTTTGTCGGTTGGGTAGACGAGAACGGCAACGCGCCGCAGAATAACTCCACCCTCCGAAGCGGCACCGAGCTCCGCGCCGAATACATTGATCTCAACGCCAACGGAGCAACCGATTTTGCGGTTATCCGCACCGAGATACGTACAACTCCGAGCACAGGACTGCGCTTTATAATCGAAAAGAGCAACCGCCTGGCGGACGAACTCCCGAACATCTCCGAATACGGAGCTGTTGTGCTCCCGTCGCTGGTGCTCACCGGACAGAACAGATGGAAGGATCTGACCATCGACGGAGTATATTCCTATAACGGAACAAAATACACTCCGGCGGTGATCCGCGCCGAGAAGATATTCGACGTGCTTGAGGACAGCGCGAGATACACGCTGTGCCTTACCAACATATCGACTGAAAAGCTGACGCGCCAATACACGGTAAAAGGATATATCCGCTTCACCGATCTCAACGGCATCGAACGTGTGGCATACACCGACTACTCCTCGGTCAACCCCTATGAGACGGCAAAGCAAACGCTGAACGGCGGCGATCTGTCCGATGCGGGCAAGAGTGCCGTGAACGCCCTCATATCAGAGGTCAAGGCTATTCAGGCGAAGAAGTTCGACCGAGACGACCGCGAGGACATCGTAGGCTCGGAGGCTGATCCCACGACCTGGATATACCGCTTGAACTCGAGCAGCTGGTACACTCCGCGACTTTACGTGCGCGAGGCGACCTTCGACTCCGGCAAGGGCGGAGATCCGGTCGAGATAGTGCAGATAACCGACACGCATTGGAACTATATAAACGACCGTGACCGCGAGGAGCAGAACCCCACGCTTATGAGCACGGTATCGAAGCGTCTGTGGGGAGTAAACGCTCTGTTCATTCCAAACACAAGAGCGACGATAGATTACGCAAGAACGGCGGATCAGGTGGTATTCACCGGCGATATGCTCGATTATCTGTCGTGGGGCACGGTAGAGCTTCTCCGCAAGGAGCTGTACGACGTACTGCCCGATGCAATGGCAACTCCCGGAAACCACGAGTTCGTGCAGATGATGCAGGGAACGGTAGGCGAAACGCTTTCGCGCGAGCAGCGCGTAAACTGGCTTGCACAGTATTGGAACGGAGATATGTTCTATTCCTCAAAGGTGCTTGACGACAAGGTAATGCTGATAACGATGATGAACGGCGAGCACGTGTTCTACGAAAGCCAGATCGAGCCGCTGAATCGAGATATCGAGGCGGCAAGAAACAACGGATATATAGTGCTTCTGTTCATGCACGAGTCGCTTACGACGAACAATCCCGCAGAAACTGCGGTAAACGCTCTGCTCGCAGGCGATCCGGGCTGGGCAACGAACGAAAACTTCTGCTCGAATCCTCAAAATCACCACGTCGGCGGCCCGAACTCCACCGGTGCGACCAAGACCGTGTACGACATAATAACAAACAACGCGGACGTGATAAAGGGCGTGTTCAACGGCCACACTCACTGCGATTTCTACACGGAGATAATAGCAAAGACTCACTCCGGCGAGGACACCGTAATACCGCAGTATACGCTTAACGGAACTGCATACGACAAGGGTCACGTGCTGAAGATAACCGTAAAATAATATAGCGGAGTAATAGCTCCGATAAAAAATCAGGGTACATTTCGTACCCTGATTTTTTTGCGCACACGCAGCTCGCATCCGGCATGACGTTCGTACATCCGCATCGGTATGATGAAAGCTCGAGCCGAGCGCGTATCGCGCCACCGAGCTCTACGCCGCCTCGACAAGCATGATACCCACCGTCATATCATCACCTGCTCCCTGCTCGTTCTGCGCGCGTTCTATTATCTTCTCGGCAATTGCTTCAAGTGCGTCGGTCGTGCTTATATCAAGGCTGAGCAGCTCGCACAGCCAAAGGCTCGAGCCTACACCCGACAGTATCCCATCGCTGAGCATGACTATGATATCGCCCGGAACAAGCTCGAATCTTATCTCCTCGGCATTCGTCTCCCTCATTATGCCGACCGGCACAGACTCGGAATCTATCCTAAAAAGATTGCCGTCACGCAGTATAAAGGAGGGAGCTGCGCCGCTTTTGGTAAAGCTCGCGCGGCCGGAGAGCAGATCCACCTCAAGCAGATCTATCGTGCTGAACGACTCTCCGCTCTTGTCGCGGAGCAGATTGTTCAGCAGCTCCAGCGCCGCGCCCACCCCGACACCGCACCGAAGCAGCTTCTCGAGGAACACGGCAGATATCCGCGAGGAGAGCGCAGCCTCTCTGCCGCTGCCCATCCCATCGCTTATAAGCGTATAGTAATAGTCGTCGGGAGAGGAAAATGAGCATATGCTGTCCCCGTTCATGCTTTCCTCCCTTTTGCAACGCGAGCGCTTTATGCCGCGCACGCGGATTATCGGCACAGCCTCCATCGTCATCGTCACGTATTCCTCGGTCGCGCTGTATTCGGGAAGGGAGAGCTTGACTCCGCAGCTGTTCGAGAAAACTCTGCGCAGCTCGTCCGCCGAGCTTCTGTTTTCCGCTATATCCACACCTCCTGCTATAAGCCGCTTGCGGCGGCTTCCGTAAACAACGACGTTGTTGCAACGGAATCGCATATATTCCGCCGAGCGACGGCAACGAGAGCTCGCCTCCTCGTCGCAGACGTACTCGCTCTCACGCTTTCCCACAGCCTCGGACAGCAGCCTTGATATGCCGAGATAATCGAGCGCGTAAACCTTCAGCTTGTCGGTGCGCAGCGACTGCTCGAGCAGCTCCGAGTAGCCATCGTTTATCCTCGATATGAGAAAGTCGCTCTTGTCGCACCGCTCGAGAAAATGCTCGTCCGCGTCTCCGGGCTCCACCTTGCCCTTCGAGAGCAGCGTGTCCCGGAGCTTGGTCAGCGCGTCCTCCGAATATTCGCTCTCCTCCTCCCAGCAGACCGCGCGGCGGTTGCATCGGTCGCAGAATTGCAGGCAAACGTGCTCGCACAGGCTCCGCACGTCGTATGCTCCCGGGACGCGGAGCTTGTCTGATAGTGTGAGGAATACATCGGACAGCTCTCCCATAGCGTCGGAGAGCTTGCTCATCTGCTCGCCGCGGCAAGCCTCCTTCGCGCCTGCGACCGCAGCTCCGTCAAGCACGGCGCGCGGCACCGTCTCCCCATGCGCAAGCTCGCGCGCGGCTCCCGGCGGAGCGAGGTATGACAGCACAAAGGATATAAGCGATGCCGCGATAATATCGGGAGCAAAGCTGTAAAGCGCGGTGTAGCCGCTCACCGAAACGGCATATATCGAGACGGCGCAAGCGGAAACGCAGATCGCCGCAACGCGCGAAGCACCGTACAGTGCGCCGAGACATAGCCCACCTATCCCGAACGCAGGAGCGTATATCGCTCGATACGCAAGTCCGCACAAAAATCCGGCGACACCACCCCGCAAAACTCCGCCGCGAGCAGCGGCGTAAGCCGATAGTACAAAGGCAAAAACGGCTGATATATCAAATCCGAAAAGCCTCGCGCCACGCACCGAGAACACACTGCACAGCATAAGAGCAGCGATCCCTATCTCATGCGCCGCCGTCTGCCGTTTTTTCCGATCGAGCGCTCCGCTCATAAGCCAGACACCGACCGGAGTTATCACCGTTTCAAACACCGCACCGAGCATATCGTAGTATAACATTCCGCCCGATATCATGCGAAGCATACCGAGCCCGAAGCCGCCGAATCCTCCGCTGAGTGCACGAACGACTATACTCTCCCCGAACGGCTCGCCGCGCGTGGAGAGGCGGCGGCTTATAATATATCTCGCCGCGAGCAGCAGGGTATACACGATTATGTACGGAAGTGCGCTCTCTCGCGAAAGGAGAGCCGAGAGCACCAAGCCCGAGTAGCAGCACAAAACGCGCCGCTCCGAGGCGCAAAGCAACGCCGTACCCATCGGTTTTACGCCCATAACGAGCTCCGCCCCACCAAAGGCGTACGCGAGCGCCGCCGTGCCGATCCCGTAAAGGAATCGCTTCGAGAAGTCGAGCATCGCCTCCTGCACCGAGGATTTTTCGGTATCCGGAGATACGTGTCGGCATATAAACGACACTACCGCGTCCCACAACGCTCCCATTTTCTTGCCGTATCCTCCGCCAAGCGCCTTATTATCCATCTTTATCACTACCGTCCTTCATTTTTTGGTAATGACATTTTAACAGCATCGGATAAAATAAGGCGTCGAAGAAGGAGTGGCGGATTTCGGCTTGTTTTGACGGTGCGTGCGTGTTTTTAATGCTATTGAAAATTTCCCGAAAATTTCGTGTTGACAGATGCGCGTAAATGGCAAAGTCGGGGATTATATGCGATGAAAAGGCAGGGCGGCAGCGCATATGCTCCGCCAGAAGCGCGTATAATATATGCTCGCAATATGCTCGCACCGCACCGCGCAAAACTATAACATAAAAATCTCGGTATAAGTTTCAAGCATAACCGCTATCTGTCACCGCGACGAGCGGACAGCACGCGAAGCCGTGCCGGGGAGCGAAGATACCGCGAGCGCGCGAAACCGTCGCGTTGGGCGGCGCTGTGATGCCTTCGTCGATCGTTTCAAGACGGCAATAACACGCTGGCAACAGCACAATGATTCTCCGCGCGAACACTGCAACACAAAAGCTCCGGTGTGAGCGCCGGGTGAAGATACATCCCTGCCAAATCTCGCTCCGCACGGCGCACAAGGTCCGGCTCTGTACATCGCCACCCGAAGCAGCAGCCTCCGGTGTAATAATCTCGCTCGGACAAACATAGTATCGTATATACAAAGCTATGAACGGAGGTCTACCATGCGAACGAAGCTGTTTGTATCCCTGCTTGCGCTCGGGCTTGCCTTTACCGCCGCCATTCCTCTCGCGGCGGAGTATTTCTTCTATCCCGGAGAGCGCTCGACCTCGGAGCGCATCGGCTCATCCGACACCGATCATGCGAGCAAGGGAGAAGATACCGCAGCTACGGACACCGAAGCTGCGCCCAAGCCCGAGGCGTCCGGCGGTGACGGCAACGCACCATCTCAGGGCGGCAGCACACCCGAGGGCGAGGCGCAGAGCATCACGCGCGAGCTTGCCGGCGATACGCCGTGCGAGATCACGGGCGACGACTCGAAGATAAGAGTAAAGCTCGCAGACAGCGGCGATATTGCGGAGATGACGCTCGGAGAATACGTATGTGGCACCGTTGCTGCGGAGATCCCGGCTACCTTTGCGCCGGAGGCGCTGAAGGCGCAGGCGGTAGCGGCAAGAACCTACTGTCTGTACCGACTTTTCTCCTCCGAGGGGCACGAGGATGCCGCGGTCTGCACCGATCACACGCATTGCGCGGCGTTCATCGCAAAGGCAGAGCTCGCCTCCGCCATCGGCGCCGAGCGAGCGGAGAAGGTGTTCTCCGCCGCAGGTGATGCGGTCTCATCGACCTCGGGCGAGGTGCTGGTCTACGACGGCGAGTGTGCACTCACCGCCTTCCACGCAAGCTCGGACGGATATACCGAGGATGCGGCACAGGTCTGGGCGGAGTCGGTGCCGTATCTCATATCGGTATCCTCGCCCGAGGAGGCAAGGGTGACCGAGCGTGCCTTCACTCCGGCTGAGCTTATCGAAAAGCTTGAGCTTCCCGACGGCGCCGGGAGCACGCTTGTCTCATCTCCGGACGAGGCGATACGCCTCGGCTCAAACTCGAGCGGCCGTGTAAGCGACGCCTGGATATGCGGCAGGATATTCTCGGGTACCGAGCTGCGCGCACGTCTGTCCCTCCCCTCCGCCAAGATATCAGTCGCATATACGGACGGAAAATTCGTATTCACTGTCTCCGGCTCCGGGCACGGCGTCGGCATGAGTCAATACGGTGCCGACACCATGGCTGACAGAGGAAAAAGCTATGCTGAGATACTGTCTCACTACTATCAGGGGACCGAGCTTGTAAGCCTCGGGCGTGCGGGCAAGTCAGGCGCCTAAATTGTTGCACATTTCGTGTAATATCTATTGACAAAAAATCAAAATAGTGTATAATTATATGGTAGTGAAAATTTAATTGATGGCAAGTTGCAATTGTGCAAGACGTTAGTTAAACCGATTACAGCACCGCTCAGGAGCGATGGTTGCCGGCGGTTTGACGGACGTCTTTACTCTTTTTTACCGGGTAATATCATGCAACCGCCTCACAACATCATTTTGCGTAAAGGAAGGTAGCTCCCGTTTGTGCACACAGATTGGGAGAAAAGGTTTTGTAATGGCTATCGATAACGGAAAGCACTCTTCATACGAAAATCCGCTTTGCACGAGATACTCAAGCAAGGAAATGCGCGAGCTGTTCTCGAACGACACGAAATTCCGCACCTGGAAGAAGCTGTGGATCGCACTTGCCGAAAGCGAGAAGGAATTAGGTATAAACATCACCGACGAGCAGCTTTCTCAGATGCGTGAGAACGCAGAGGTTATCGACTACGAGACCGCAGAGGCAAGAGAGAAGGAAGTACGCCACGACGTTATGTCGCACATATATGCGTACGGCAAGCAGGCTCCGCTCGCAAAGCCGATAATACATCTCGGCGCGACCTCCTGCTACGTCGGTGACAACACCGATATAATCGTCATGCGCGACGCTATGCGCCTTGTGAGAAAGAAGCTTCTCACGGCGATAAGAGCAACTGCGGACTTCGCAAAGAAGTATCGCGATCAGCCCTGCCTTGCATACACACATTTCCAGGCAGCGCAGCCTACGACGGTAGGTAAGCGCGCTACCCTTTGGGCAAACGATCTGCTGTACGATCTTCGCAGACTTGATTTCGAGCTCTCCGAGCTCTGCTTCTTCGGCTGCAAGGGCACGACAGGAACCGGCGCAAGCTTCCTCGAGCTTTTTGAGGGGGATGCAGGCAAGGTAAAGGAGCTTGAGAAGAAGATCGCCGCAAAGATGGGCTTTGACAAGATCGTCCCGGTAAGCGGACAGACATATTCGAGAAAGATAGATTATCAGATACTCAGCGTACTCAGCGGAATAGCGCAGAGCGCCTGCAAGTTTGCGGGTGACGTTCGACTTCTCTCTCACCTGAAAGAGGTAGAAGAGCCGTTTGAAGCAAAGCAGGTCGGCTCGTCGGCTATGGCGTACAAGCGCAACCCGATGCGCTGTGAGAGAATCGCTTCGCTTGCAAGATTCGTTATCTGCGACACCGAGAATCCGGCACTCACCGCCGCACTTCAGTGGTTTGAGAGAACGCTTGACGATTCCGCAAACAGAAGACTCAGCCTGCCGCAGGCTTTCCTTGCGGTGGATTCGATCCTTTCGCTCTATATAAACGTTGTCAGCGGAATGAAGGTATATCCGAAGATCGTGGAAAAGCATCTGCGTGAGGAGCTCCCCTTCATGGCTACCGAAAACATACTCATGCACTGCGTAAAGAAGGGCGGAGACAGACAGGCTCTCCACGAGGCTATAAGAGAGCACTCGATCGCAGCCGCTACAAAGATCAAGCTTGAGGGCGCGGACAACGACCTCATCTCGCGCATCGAAAACGATCCGAGATTCGGACTTTCCGCAGGCGAGCTTGACGGGATACTCGATATCAACGCATTCTCCGGAATCGCGCGCGAGCAGACCGACGAGTTCCTCGAGTATACCGTAGCTCCCGTACTGCTTGCAAACAGCGACGAGGAATCGGTCACGGTCGAGATAAACGTATAAGATAATAAAGAACATTAAGATAAACACAAAGGAGCGCATCATTCATGTTAACAGCAATTGTAGGAATAAACTGGGGCGATGAAGGCAAGGGCCGCATGGTCGATCTGCTTTCCGAGGATTATGATATCGTTGTAAGATATCAGGGAGGAAACAACGCAGGACATACCGTTATCAACGATAAGGGCGAGTTCATTCTCAATCTGCTTCCGTCGGGAATACTGCGTGACTCCACGGTAAACGTAATGGGCAACGGAATGGTCGTTGATATCGAGCATCTGTGCGGCGAGATAAAGAAGCTGCGCGAGGCAGGCATAAACATCTCTCCCGAGCGTCTTAAAATAAGCGACAAGGCTACCATTTGTATGCCTTATCACAAGCTTCTCGACTGCCTCGAGGAGGACAGACTTGCAGATCGCAAGTTCGGCTCGACAAGACGCGGAATCGCACCCGTATACGCGGACAAGTTCATGAAAAAGACCCTCCGTATGAGCGATCTGCTCTGTCGCGACTCGCTTCGCACAAAGGTAGAGAATCTGCTCGAGTGGAAGAATCTTATAATAAACGGCGCATACAATCACGAGGATATCACCGTAGACGAGATAATGAATTGGCTTTCCGAGTACGGCGAGCCGCTCACCGATTACATCTGCGACACGGGCTCGTACCTGCTTGAAGCGGAGAATCAGGGCAAGCGCATCATGTTCGAGGCTCAGCTCGGCGCGCTTCGCGACATCGACTTCGGTATATACCCCTTCACCTCATCCTCAAACACCATTGCGGCATACGCTCCGGTCGGTGCCGGAATCCCCTCGAAGAAGCTTGACCTCACGGTAGGTATCATGAAGGCTTACTCGAGCTGTGTTGGCGAGGGTCCGTTCACCTGCGAGATGTTCGGAGAAGATGGCGAGGAGCTTCGCCGTGCCGGCGGAGAATACGGAGCTGCAACCGGCCGTCCGCGCCGCGTCGGAGGCTTCGACATCCCGGCTTCCAAGTACGGAATAGATATGCAGGGCGCCGACGTTATAGCGCTCACAAAGCTTGATATACTCTCATACCTCGACAAGATCCCGGTATGCGTCGCATACGATGTTGACGGAGTGAGAACCACCTCCTTCCCGACCGGCGACAAGCTCGACCGCGCAAAGCCGATATACGAGTACCTGCCCGGCTGGAACGCTCCGGTATCGCATTGCAGAAAGTTCGAGGATCTGCCGAAGAACGCACAGGATTACGTAAAATTCATAGAAAAGTCGGTCGATTGCAAGATCAAATACATCTCTGTCGGAGCTGACAGAGCAGACTGCATCGTAATGTAATTTCCCTCCGTCTGCGCTCGGAGAAAAAACAACGGAAAAATAAAACTACGGTAATTGATTTCAATCTATGAAAGGACAGCTTTTTGAAATGAACGATATTAAATATATATTTGTAACCGGAGGCGTTGTATCGGGTCTCGGCAAGGGAATAACCGCAGCATCGCTCGGAAGATTGCTTAAAGCAAGAGGACTTAAGGTTGCCGCACAGAAGCTCGACCCGTATATGAACGTGGATCCGGGCGTAATGAGCCCCTTCCAGCACGGCGAGGTGTTCGTCACCTGCGACGGTGCAGAGACAGACCTTGACCTCGGACACTACGAGAGATTTATAGACGAGGATCTCACCAAATATTGCAGCCTCACCTCCGGAAAGGCATATTGGAACGTCCTTAACCGCGAGCGCGCAGGAGGATATCTCGGTGAGACCGTACAGGTAATACCTCACATAACAAACGAGATAAAGCAGTTCATCTACAACGGCGCAAATGAATCGAAGTGCGACGTAATGATAACCGAGATCGGCGGAACCATCGGAGATATCGAGGGTCAGCCCTTCATCGAGGCTATCCGTCAGGTAGCGCTTGAAGCAGGCCGCAACAACTGCCTCTTCATCCACGTTACACTCGTACCCTACATAAGCGGCTCTAACGAGTTCAAGTCCAAGCCTACACAGCACTCCGTAAAGGAGCTGCGCGCTATGGGTATCAACCCCGATATCATCATAACACGCTCGGATTCTCCGCTCGATCAGAATATAATCAAGAAGATATCCCTCTTCTGCAACGTAAAAGAGGATTGCGTTATAGAGAATATAACCCTGCCCTGCCTTTACGATGCTCCGATAATGCTCCACGAGAACGGTCTTGATAAGGTAGTATGCCGCGAGCTCAACCTCGATCTGCCCGAGCCCGATCTCAAGAATTGGATGGAGATGCTCGACAAGGTCAACGCAAAGACCGCAAAGACAGTAACGATAGCGCTTGTCGGAAAGTACGTAAAGCTTCACGACGCTTACCTCTCGGTAGCGGAGGCTCTTACCCATGCAGGCTTCGGCTGCGGAGTCAAGGTGAAGATCAAATGGATCGAAAGCGAATCCTATACCGGCGACAGCATGATAGAGCAGCTTCGTGACGTTGACGGAATCCTTGTTCCCGGCGGCTTTGGCGAGCGCGGAATCGAGGGCAAGCTCACAGCCTGCAGATACGCTCGTGAGAACAATATCCCGTACCTCGGAATATGCCTCGGTATGCAGATAGCGGTCATCGAGTACGCGCGCAACGTATGCGGAATCGCGGACGCCGATTCGAGAGAGTTCAACGAGCTTTCAAAGAATCTTGTAATAGACTTCCTGCCCGGTCAGTATGCAAATATGAAGAAGGGCGGCACGATGCGCCTCGGAAGCTACCCCTGCAAGATAGTAAAATCCACATTTATGGACAAGTATTACAAGGAGCCGGTAATAAACGAGCGTCATCGTCATCGCTATGAGTTCAACAACGAATTCAAGGACGTGCTTGTAAACGCCGGACTTAAGATAAGCGGAACCTCGCCCGACGAGACCATCGTCGAGGCGGTAGAGGTACCCGGAAACGACTTCTTCGTCGGAGTTCAGTTCCACCCCGAATTCAAGAGCCGTCCCACAAGACCTCATCCGCTCTTCCTCGGACTTGTTGAAAATGCAATGAAGAGATTGGATAAGTAATAAAAAAGAGCTTTATAAAGCCTCCCGTACCTTTACGGGAGGCTTTTTTGTCGATTTTTACACCGGCAAAGGTCAACGACATACAAAAAAGAGCTTGAAGTCATTCAAGCTCCTTCTTATTTTCTATATTCCCGCCGCAGTCGAAGGTGCCGTCACCTCCACCGTGGCGCTTTTGCGGCTCGCGAAATCGCACAACCTCTGCCGCCGCATCGGTGCACATCAGGCGCACAGCGCTCGTGCACCGTGTCGCATTTTTTCGCGCCGTTGTTACCGTATCATCGACACTGCAGCACCAACATTCGCTCATCATCACAGCATCCGATCAAGCACAAACTCGCCTGTCACCGAAGCATCCGAGCTCCGCCGACACCGCCGCTTACGGATGCGGCTGATTTTTACGGTACGCATCCATTATATCGCGGAATATCTCGCCGTTTGACGGC
>CAZSUR010000005.1:415-10171 GCA_964610075.1 uncultured Lachnospiraceae bacterium | reverse complement strand
TCGTCTCGCTTATCGTCTCCTCGCTCGGCCCACCGGTAGCGATTATCGGGATATCCGGATGCTCCGCCCTTATATACCTTACAAGAGCCGCCGTGCCTGCCGCCGCGGATACGTTAAGTATAGACGCGCCTGCGGCTATCTTCGCATCAAGGTCGTCCGATTCGTTTACTATCGTCGCGATTATCGGAATATCTATCCTATCGGCTACGCTCTTTATCACCTCGGGTGACGTCGGCGCGTTCACGACAACGCCCATCGCTCCCTGCATCTCCGCAAAGGTGGACAGATTCACCACGCGCTTTCCGGTGGTGAGTCCTCCGCCGACACCGGTGAATACCGGGATATCCGCAGCCATAAGCAGAGCCTGCGTTATCACCGGCTGCGGAGTAAACGGATATACCGCTATTATCGCATCGGCATTGACGTTTCTTATTATCGACAGATCTGTTGAAAAGACCAGCGACTTTATGGATTTTCCGAATATGCGTATTCCGCTTGCTTTCTCTATCACCTGCGGCACGCGCAGGGCAAATTTTCTTAATGTTCCGTCGATTATCGGCGCATCCTTCATCATGAAACCTTCCTTTCGCAAACACGCGGCATCTGCCGCCTATTACACTCTTTCTCCCTTTGCGCGGAGATACAGCTCGATGCTCTTTTTAAAGCCTCCGACAAGCTCGTCGTGATCCTGCTTTGACAGGCGACGCGCGGCATGGAGCAGAAGCATCAGATCCTCCTCCGTCTCATCATATTCCCCATACTCGCCGCTTCCCAAAAGGCGCGCGAGCGGAACCCCGAAATACCCCGAAAGCTTCACGAGATTCTCGGCGCTCGGAACACGGACGCCGTTCCTCCAATCATACACAAGGCTTTTGGGTATATCAAGCTCCTTTGCCAATTTATACGGACTTACGCCGCGTTTTTTCAGCAATTCCAGAAATTCTTCGTTAAACATAGCTGTCCCTCTGAAAATATATTCCGAAATTTTGGAACATACCACTTGACAAATGTCAAAAATTGGAATATAATGTGAGCATACACGTGCTCTCGATGTATTATCAAAGCTTCGGCAATACGGCTTTGATATACTGTTTTTCTCAGCACACCGAAAGCAAAATGTATCTTTCATACATTATATCAACCAAACAAAGGTGTGTCAAGTATTCGGAATTTACATTATCAACAACAGAGGGAGGTGACCGTGCGTATCGCGCGTACGGTATAAGCTATGATGAAACGTAACGAACTTAAAAAACAGGCAATTGAGGCTCTCGAAAACTACAATTCAATGTGTATAGCAGAAGAAAATCTAAAGGAGGAGCTGGAGGCTACCGAGGAGATGCTGAACAAGCTCTCCATTCAAGGAAGCATCGCCGCACTCGGTGATATCGAGCTTGAGGCGCTGCGCGCCAAGCGTGACAATCTGCAAGGACGGATAGGGCTTCTCGTGGCGAAAAAACACTCGGTCGAGCGCTCCATCGCGGCGCTCCCTGCGTTAGAGCAGACCGTTTTACGCCGATTCTTTATAACTCCGAAAAGGAAAGGCAGTGCCGAAAGTCTCATGGAGGAGATGGACTACGAAAAAACTCAAATTTATCGCATACGCGAGCGCGCGCTTCGCCGCTTCGCAATAAATCTTTTCGGCATCGAGTGTGCGTAAAGCACGTACCGGCAAAGCAAGCGCACGCAGAGCAAGCGCGCATCAGACAAACTCACGCAGAGCAAGCGCGCATCAGAGTAAGCTCGCATAGAGCAAGCGCACAAAGTGCGCGGTTCGCCGTCGACATCGCATACGCGCGGTAGCGACGCATGGCGGCGAGATATAGTTTTCACGGCTTGCACGGGATCACGTCAAGCTCGATTTTTCAAGGCAAGCACGCACGCTCCGAATACGAAATAAAAAAGCCGCCCGATCGCACGTGTATTCTGTCGGGCGGCTTTGCCTCGCCCCTCTCGCCTTGACTTTTACAGCGCAATATTGTATAATATGGTACTACTTATGTACACGGAGATTGTGCTGTCATGAATAAAAAAACAAAGATAGGCTTTATATCTCTCGGATGCCCGAAGAATCAGATAGACACCGAGGTCATGCTCTACGAGCTAGTCGAGGCAGGCTACGAGATCGTGCCCGAGGATATAGACGCCGATATAGTAATAGTCAACACCTGCGCTTTTATAGAGAGCGCAAAGAAGGAATCTATCGACAACATCCTTGACGTTGCGTGGCTGAAGGATAACGGAAAGCTTCGCGGAATAATCGTCACCGGATGCATGGCTCAAAGATACTGCGACGAGATAAAGGAGGAGCTGCCCGAGGTAGACGCCATCGTCGGAACGGGAAGCCTTCACGATATAAAGGCGGCGGTTGAGGCGGTGGATGCCGGAGAAAAATACGTTTCTGTGCGCCCGAACGAGGAGCTTCGCCTCGGCGGAGACCGAGTGCTCACCACCCCCGAATACACCGCATACATAAAGGTAGCGGAGGGCTGCAACAACAGATGCGCCTACTGCGCCATCCCGTCGATACGCGGCGCGTTCCGCAGCCGCCCGATGGAGGATATCGTAAAGGAAGCAAAGGATCTTGAGGGGCTCGGAGTAAAGGAGCTTATCGTTGTTGCACAGGACACCTCACGCTACGGCGAGGATATCTACGGCTCGTACAAGCTGGCGGAGCTGCTCACAAAGCTCACCGACGAGACCTCGATACCGTGGATACGCATACTTTACTGCTATCCCGACAAGATAACCGACGAGCTTATCCGCGTCATCCGCGACAACCCCAGAATACTCAAATATATCGACCTGCCTATACAGCACATATCCGATCATATGCTGAAAAGCATGAATCGCCACGGCGACAAGGCGCTGGTCAAGAGCGTAGTTGAAAAGCTTCGCCGCGAGATACCGGGCATCGTTATCCGTTCGACCGTCATAACCGGCTTCCCGGGCGAGACGGAGGAGGATTTCTGCGAGCTCTGCGAATACGTAAAGGAGGCTCGCTTCGAGCGTCTCGGAGTGTTCACCTACTCGCGTGAGGAGGGCACCGCAGCATACGATTTCCCTGATCAGATAGACGAGCAGGTAAAGCAGGATCGCTGCGATATGCTCATGGGCATTCAAGCGGATATCCACCAGAGCCGCAACGAATCGAAGATAGGCACCGAGGTCGAGGTGCTCTGCGAGGGCTTTGACACGGTTGCAAAGACCTACTACGGCAGAACGAGCGACGATGCTCCGGATATAGACGCAAAGGTGTACTTCACCTCGAAAACAAAGCTTGATGCCGGCACATTTGTTCGCGTTCGCATAACCGAAAGCCTCGATTACGACCTTATCGGCACAGTATCAGATAAAGGAGATAACTGAAATGAAATTGAATCTTCCGAATAAGCTTACCGTACTTCGTATGATAATGGTTCCCGTATGCATATTCTTCATCTCTTTTTCCGGCTGGAATGAGGTGACCACTCGCATAATCGCCGCCGTGATATTCATTCTCACGTCGCTCACCGATATGCTTGACGGCATGATCGCGAGAAAGTATAATCTCATTACCGATTTTGGCAAATTTCTCGATCCGGTTGCGGACAAGCTGCTTGTCATCGGCGCACTTGCCGCCTCGATGATACGCTATCGCGAGGATGAGGTACTGGCTTCGGTGCTTCTGTGGGCTACATTTATAGTAGTTGCAAGAGAGATCGCCGTGACCTCGCTTCGAATGATCGTTTCGAGCGCTAACGTCGTCGTTGCTGCAAATATGGCAGGCAAGATAAAGACGGTTTCGCAGATGATCGCCATCATCGCACTCATACTCGAGCCGATAATATTCCCGTGGAACGTATGCTATATCTCATACACTATGCTGATAGTCATGAGCTTGACTACGATAATCTCGGGCGTAGGCTATTTTAAAGCCTACTGGCCCTACATCAACCCCGAAAAATAAGCTTATATTAGCACAAAAGAAAGGTCAAGTGCCGCATGGTAGATCTTTTAACACTTGAAAAGCGATTCCTCTCCGAGCATATAAAGCCGGGAGGCATCGCCGCGGACTGCACGATGGGCAACGGTCACGATACCTGCTGGCTCAGCCGCGCCGTAGGAGAGAACGGTCACGTTTACGCCTTTGATATCCAGGAACAGGCGCTGGCAAGCACGGCGGAGCTGCTTAAAAGCGAGGCGTGCCCGGAAAACTACACGCTCATCCTCGATTCGCATGAAAATATAAAAAACTATATCGAAGAGCCTATATGTGCCGCTGTATTCAACCTCGGATATCTTCCGGGAGGGGATAAATCGGTAACGACCCTTCGTCCGTCGACCGCTGCCGCGGTGCGCGGTGCGATAGAGCTGCTCGATTCGGACGGAATACTGCTTTGCGCGGTATATCCGGGGCACGAGGAGGGTAGGCTCGAGGGCGCTATGCTCGAGGAGCTGTTCCGCGACTACGACCGACGCAAGATATGCATATCGCAGTTCCGTATAGTGAACTCTCCCACCTCTCCATTCTTTTTCATAGCCGAGAAAAAGTGAAAGCCGCATGACAATCGAATAAAACTCCGAGCTCGGATGAAAAGGCACACGCCTTCCGTCCTGCTCGGAGTTTTTTTGTTCCCCGCTCGGAGTTTTTATGCTCCCTGCGCGCGGCGCAGGAGGATAACGCGCGAGGCACCCGGCTTCGCACTGCTATCACCTTGTGTGACCGCGCGATCTCGCGGATTACGCACGTCTCACAGCATCGCAGGTTCTCGTGTGCATCGGACACCATAGGTACTGCGGCATCGCGTCTCTCGTGCGTGTCGGGCGCCGCAAGCGCGGCGCTGTGTGACCGGGAGCTTCGCGCATCTCGCCACACGGCAGGGCGCGCCAACCTCGCAACAAACGCCCCACATTCACCGAACACCACCGTCCCATGTTTGCCGTCAGCCGCGCATCCTCCTAAACACACCCCATGTCCGCCCTACCCAAACGAGCCGCTTTCTCATCGTGCAACCGCGCGAACAGCTATTGTCACGGTTAGATTATCGCTTCGCAGCAATACGCAATGGGATACCGCACATCACCGCACGGTGCGGACGTAAAATGCAAACCATACACCAACTATCGCTCCGGCGAAAAACCGCTGTCAAAAAAAGAATACCGCAGCGAATGCACGCGCCGCCACATATAAAAGCGCAAAAAGCGGATCATGCACATCAAGCCTGCCGCTTTGCGGCGCGAGCCGTGGCCGCGCAAAAACGGGATGCCGAGCACGGCATCCCGTTAGTATTATTTATTCAAAAGCTCGATATACTCCTCAAGGCAGATGCCGAGATCGTGTATCTTCCACGCGTGATATCTTCCGACATAGCGGTAATGCCACGGCTCGAACGAAATTCCGGTTATATCGGTCTTATCCTCCGGGAAGCGGAGAATGAAGCCGAACTTCCATGCGTTGTCATACAGCCAGGTGTATGCCTTCTGCTTTGCAAAAGCCTTATCCGCGCTGCCGAGGTTGTGCATATCTATGCACAATCCGCTCTGATGCTCGCTCGTTCCGGGGCGCGCCGAATATGTCTCAACGATAGCCTCCGCCTGCGCCTTTGTAAGCGACGAATTTGCCGACAGCTCTTTGTTGGTGTACGAGGAGAAGAGCTGCTGCTGATATGCGTAGGTGCGATAGCCGCTCGTTACGGTAACGTCGGTGTAGCCTGCCTCGTACATCTCCTTGAACATCGCCTCAAGCGCCTTTGCGGCATAGGATACAAGCTGCTGCTTTGCTCTGCCGTCCGCGCGGGTATTCTTTACGTTTTCAAGCTCGGTTGGGACGTAGCTTGAGGAAAGAGTATTCTTCGAATTTACAAGCAGGAGGAACGCGTCTCTCATCTCGCCCTCGGGATTCATATACTTTTCGTACGCTGAAAGGTCGGTAACAAAGCGCACGCTCGGCACGTTATACTCGGTCTCAGCCGGAGCAGCCGTCGTTTCGGGCACCGTTTCGGATACCGGAGCGGCGGTCGTCTGCACCTCGCTCTGTGACGGCGTTGCTCCACTCGGAGCCTGCGTGTCCTCGCTTCGCAGCTGCGCGACCAAGCCACCGGCATAAACCGACGCGGCTATAACTATCACGCCGACGGTGACGGTTATTATGTAAAATTTCTTGTCATTTCCATTCTTCTTGCCCTTTGCGGCGCCGCGCTTTCCTTGCGGCACTCTGTGCGCCGCCTCAGCGGATACACCCGCGCGCGGATCGCGATTATGCTCTCTTTGATTGTTGTTCATAGCTTTCTACCTTCCAAAATTATTTTACTGCAAAACATCTCGCCGGTATTGCACCTCATCTGCCGGTAGAGAGGCTGTTGCCCGTTCCGAGTGAGCCGGAGGACGCTCCGTCCGACGCGCCTGCCGGCGTATCAGCCGTTTCGTCGGTGCTCGCATCGATCACGCTGTTTGCTTCTTCTTCCGCCTTCGCCTGTATCTCCTCGATATACGCGGCAACCGTTCTGTAATCTATATGCTCGGAGGCTTCGTCCTTTTTCAGGCTGAGCGTTATCGTCTCATCCCGAAGCTTACCCTCCTCATCCGCCTTCTGCGTTCTCTCTATCTGTATTCTGTGACGCTTTTCATTTTTTGTAATGGTAATGCCGTTTACGTTTTCCTCAACGAAATCGAGAGGCAGGAACAGCTCGTTTTCGTATTCAAACGATGCTCCGTCCATGCGGACTCGCGTGCCGTTTATCTCCGCTCCGTCCGAGCCCACTACAAATGCAAGCTCGCTGTATCTGTCAACATCATCGGTAGGTATGACAAAGCGCAGCTTGCCCGAGCCTCCGGTAACAACCATGCCGAGATACTCCGCGATATCGGTGAAGTTGGTGTACAGTACCCCCTCACGGGTTATAAAATCTCCGCCCCAGGTCACCGCATAAACGCTGTCCTCGTCAGTTCTGCCTATCGTATAGGTATACGAGGGATTGAAAATCCCTGCGTCCGAATATATATCCATCGCCGCCGTTATAAGTATGAACGCCATCGTGACGATATATGTCGCGGCGCCTATCGCAAGCCGGAGCATGAGCGCGCGCATATGTTTTTTCCTCCGCTCTGCGGCGCGCCGACGGCGCACCCTCTCGACGCGGCGAAGATGCTCTATCTCCTCCGGAGAGAGCTTTTTTTTGCGCTTTTTCGCCGGCTTCGGCGTCATTTGAGAAGCACCGCTGCCCTGCCTTGCCGCCGGACGTCTGTTATTTTGTGAGGAAGCCGCATCGCGATATGCTCCGCCGTTCTTTGCGGTGTTCTTCGGCGCTCCGCCTCGTGTGCCTGCGCCTCGCGGCGTCGCACCGGAGCTCTGCCGCGGCATTCTTTTGCCACCGGATGCAGTTCCCTGCGCTCCCGACGTGCGCAGTGCTCCCGAACGTGCGGACGTGCCGCCGGTGCTCCGTCTTCCGGAACCGGAATTAGCCGCCATACGCTCCCTCCTCTCTTTAATATATCAGGTATGATTCGCCGTAGCGAAAGAATAAGTCTTGATCTGTGCGCCGAGTGCTCTCCGCCGTGCCACGGCAGGTGCAGCTACGTGCGATAGCGCATAAAGGCAGATGTGCGATTCGCGCTCATATGCGGCGATATCACGGCGATATCACGGCAATAGCACACGATGCCACGTTGATAGTACACCGGATAGCACACGCCGATATCACGCCGCAGCAATATCGCCGCCGGACGCAATTCCGTGCGTGCCGAGCAGGTTATAGCCCCGAAGCTGCCGACGTAACCGGCGTTGTCTCTGCCGCCTCCGAGTGATACGCACGTGAGCCTCCGGACTCTGGCATGGCGGAGATAAAAAAGCGCCTCCGCTCAATACCGTCGGGTGCGACGGTGCAACAGCGCTTTGCCTTTGAATCATTATATCACGTCATACTCAAAAAATCAATAATTCCGGCGCATTCAAGCCACAATATATATTGTCTCCGAAACGGATAATCGCAGCTCATCCGAGCACAATATTCTACGTATATAATATCTCGAAAGGAAGCAGAGAATGGATATTGTAAAGGTCGTTTTGACCTCGCTTTTGTCTATCGTATCAATATTTGTACTGACCAAGCTTATAGGTCAGCGCCAGGTGTCGCAGATGACGATATTCGACTATATAAACGGGATAACCGTGGGCTCGGTCGCGGCGGAGCTGGCAACCGAGATAGAGGATCCGATAAAGCCGCTTATCTCCATGCTGATATTCGGAGTGTTCGGTGTCGCGGTGAACCTTATGATCTCCAAATGCCCGAGGGTGCGCCGATTTATAAACGGAGATCCGATAATCATATTCGAGGACGGGCACTTTTACCGAGATAATATGCGCCGCGCGAAGCTTGATATCGGTGATTTCCTCTCGCAATGCCGAATTGCCGGAATATTCGATCTCTCTCAGCTCACCTCCGCCGTGCTCGAGCAGAACGGAGCGATAAGCTTCCTCATAAGCTCGAAAAATCGCCCGGCTACCCCCTCCGACCTCTCCGTATCGGTGAAAAAGGAGGAGCTGTTCCGCGATCTGATAAGCGACGGACAGATACTGCGCGAAAATCTGTCGCGAGCCGGAGTTGACGAGGCGTGGGTGAAGAAGCAGCTCCATCTGCTTGGGATAAGACGTGTGAGCGACGTGTTTTTAGCGAGAACAACGACCTCCGGCGAGTTCCAGGCGTTCACGCAGAAGGATTCAAAGAAGCGCAAAGGCAGATAGCCACCGGTGAGCGTTGCGCGGAGCGCGTGGCGGCGGATATGCGACGGTGAGCGCGCGGCAATCCGAGCGCTGCGCCAGCTCCGGTGAGCGCGTGTGCAAGCCGAGCGCTGCGCCAGCTCCGGTGAGCGCGTGTGCAAGCCGAGCGCTGCGCCAGCTCCGACAAAAGCATTGAACAATCCGGACGCCGTGCCTATCCGCGCGAAATGACACAGCACCCTCGCACGCACCGCAAGCCTCAGCATCCACGCGCCTGCGACGCGCGGAGCATACGGGCGCGGCGAAGCCACTCCATACGCGCAGAATCTCGCGCTGCAGAATCAGCGGCACGTTTGCCCACAGCCTCTCGCGCGAAGTGCGCCGGAGCGCCGACCACCGTAACAGCGGCTCACACTCGTGCGTAAAAAAGTGATCCCGACAGCGATAAACACCGTCGGGATCAAATTTATGAAGAGATCATCAGATATTCTTGTAAAGCGGACCGTAGGTCTTGCAGGCACGATAGTCCTGACCTTCCTTGTCCATACCGAATGCATTCCATGCCGCAGGACGGAATATATCCTCCTCCGGAACGTTGTGCATACAAACGGGTATACGGAGCATCGAGCACATCGTTATAAGATCAGCTCCTATATGTCCGTAGGAGATTGCGCCGTGGTTAGCGCCCCAGTTCTGCATTACCTCGTATGCGGTCTTGAAGGGCGAGCCCTCCTTGCCGTCACAGCGAGGAGCAAACCATGTGCAGGGCCAGGTGGGATTCGTACGCTCCATAAGCGTATCCGAAACCTCGTCGGGGAGCTTGACCGTCCAACCCTCTGCTATCTGAAGCACCGGTCCGAGACCCTTTACAAGGTTAAGACGGATCATAGTACAGGGCATTTCCGCACGGGTCGTATAATGGCTCGAGAATCCACCTCCGCGGAAGTTGTCGAAGCCGGCCTCGCACCATACGGTGGCATCGGTCATCTTCTTTATATCCTCGTCGGTAACCTCCCACCACTTCTTCATCGTGGGATTGCCGTCCTCGTCGGTGCACT
>CAZSUR010000005.1:0-405 GCA_964610075.1 uncultured Lachnospiraceae bacterium | reverse complement strand
GAGTTGAGCAGATGGATGATTCCGTTAGCCTCGGCAGCCTTGCCCTCAAGCTTATAGCCGGTCACGCGCTCGGTAGCCTCACCCGACCAATAGGTACGAACGTCGGCAAATATCTGCGCGCGATGTGTAAGCAGGCGCATGAACAGCATTCCGAGACCGTTCAGAACATCGTTCTCGGTTGCAAGCGTAAACGGCTCGCGTGCGCCCTCATAGTCAAAGGTGGAGCTGAGGAACGCCTCCGGGTAGTCACAGTTGGGCCAATGGTCTGTCCACTGGCGCTGCCCCTGGAAGCCTCCGGCAATGGCGTTGTGTCCGACCTTTTCTTCCTCGAACGCATCGGGGAGACGGTCGTTTCCTGCCATAAGATCCTTTATGATGCAGTACATCTTAACTGTGAATTCCCAC
>CAZSUR010000004.1:26535-29002 GCA_964610075.1 uncultured Lachnospiraceae bacterium | reverse complement strand
CTTTTCGGATATGTATTTCTTCTGCGACCGAACGATCGAGGCTGTGGAACGGTGCAGGATGAAGGCGAACATCAGCCGCAGCATCGTCTCCTTCGACGAGGGCGAGGATCCGGCGAAAAGCTCCCGATTTATCGAGTCGAAGGAGCTGTTCGAGCGCTATCACCTCGCAGGCGGCGGCAGGATCCGGGTTGATATGTCCCTGCACGCAGAGTACACGAACACCAAAAGAATGAGCCGATATCTTGCCGATTATGCGAAAAGCGTCGGCGCCGGCATACAGATACATCTTTCCGAGACAAAAAAGGAGCATGACGAGTGCATCGCTCGCCACGGCATGACCCCGACCGAGTTCTTCGAGGAAGCGGGTGTGCTCGACTCCCCCGTCACGGCGGCGCATTGCGTGTGGATAACCGACTCGGACGCCGAGATACTTGCGCGGCACAACGCAAGCATCGCCCATAACCCGACGAGCAACCTCAAATTGGGCAGCGGAGTGATGGATCTGTCCCAAGCGGAGGCGTACGGCATAAACGTATGCCTCGGAACCGACGGCACAGCGTCGAACAATACGCTCAGTATACTGAAGGAGCTCCAGCTCGCGGCGATACTCCACAAGGGCATCGAGCGAGCGCCGGAGAAGCATCCGGCAGCCGAGTTTATCGAGATGGCAACGCGAAACGGCGCTCTCTCGCAGGGACGGCAGGATGCCGGACGGATAGAGAGCGGCTTCCGCGCGGATATCATCCTCCTTTCGCTTGACAGCGTAAACAATATTCCGCTCTACTCCCCCGAGCACACCGTCGTATACAGCGCGGAGAACTCGGACGTATGCCTGACGATGGCGGACGGCGAAATACTGTACGAGAACGGCGAATATAAAACGATCGACATAGAAAAAACAATTTATGATATGAGGAATGCTTGTGAACACTACTTCGACTAAAAAGAAAAAGAATATGTTTTTATCGGGTGTACTGATACTCACCGCGGCTAACCTGCTTGTAAAGCTTATCGGCGCCGTACTGAAGGTGCCGCTGCACAATCTGCTCTCGGACGAGGGAATGTGCTATTACAACAACGCCTACGATATCTACACCTGGCTTTACATGGTATCGACCGCCGGACTTCCGGTCACGATATCCATGCTTATATCCGGAAGCCGAGCAAAGGGTAACTTCAAGGAAGCGAAGAAGATATTCAGAATAACGCTCACCCTTTTCATTATAATCGGCTTTGTCGGCATGGCTGTAATGTTCTTCGGAGCAGGACAGTTTGCCGCGGCATATAAGCAGGAAAAATCGGTATACGCGATAATGACGATGGCTCCGACGCTGTTCTTGATATGCGTATCAAGCTGCATCCGCGGATATTTCCAGGGATATCAAAACATGATCCCGACAGCGGTATCAGAGATAATCGAGGCGGTAGGCAAGCTCGTCATGGGTATGCTTTTCGCCGGATATGCGCTCAGCCGCGGCGAGCCGCTTTACATAGTCGCAGCTTACGCCATACTCGGCGTAACGGTAGGCGTCGGCGCAGGTATGCTCTATCTGGTTATAGCCAAGCTCCTTTTCCGCGAGTCGATATATAACGAAGAATATATGCGTCCGGACAAAGAGGAGCTCGAGATGCGCTCTACCGGCAAGCTTTTGAAGGTGCTTATTATCACCGCCGTGCCGATAACCATCAGCGCTTCGATAATGTCCTTTACCAATATGCTTGACAGCATGATAATATCCCGCCGCCTCCAAAGCATCGGCTACACCGAGCAGGTCGCGGCAAGTATGCTCGGCAACTTCAAGACGCTTGTCGTCACCCTCTTTAACCTCCCTCCTGCGCTGATATATCCGATATCCGCTTCGATAGTGCCGCTCATGTCCGCATCTATCGCCGAGGGAAACAGAGAAAAGACGGTAAATATAATGAACAGCTCAATGAGGATAGCGGCGCTGCTCTCCATCCCGTGTGCGCTCGGTATGTCGGTGCTCTCCGAGCCGATACTTAAGCTGCTGTTCGATTCCGGATCAGCCGAGACCGCGGCTCCCCTGCTTTCGGTGCAGGCTCTTTCGGTATTCTTTGTCGGAATGTTGTCGATAACGAACGCGATACTCCAGGCTCACGGCTTTGAGCGAAAGCCGATAATCTCGATGCTTGCAGGCTCGGTCGTCAAGATAACCTTCAGCTACCTGCTGATAGGCATACCCGAGATAAACATCATGGGAGCGCCGATAGGCACCTTTATGTGCTATCTTACCATCGTTGCGTGCAACTTCTACTTCATGGCAAAGCACGTAAAGATAATCCCCGACGTCCGCACGGTATTTATCCGACCGCTCGCGGCATCGGTAGTGTGCGCGCTCGCCGCGATAGGCTCGTATCGCCTGCTCGAGCTCGTCTCGCTCCCGTCTAAGATAACGGTAGTGCTTGCGATAGGTGCGGCGGCTGTCGTATACATTATAACGATATT
>CAZSUR010000004.1:21036-26525 GCA_964610075.1 uncultured Lachnospiraceae bacterium | reverse complement strand
TCCTTATCCGCGCCATCACCGAGGATGATATAATACTTCTCCCCAAGGGAAAGACGCTGTGCGCTCTGCTGAAAAAGCTGCACCTTCTGCGCACATAAACCAATACGCACGGCAATAAATAAGGTAGGTAAAAAATGAACGATACTGTACGCGAATTACTTAAAAAAGAGCGATATAACACCAACGATCTTCGTCTTATAATGAAGCTGCTCCGCGCAGAGGACGGCTGTCCGTGGGACAGAGAGCAGACGCACGAAAGCATCCGCAAGAACCTGATCGAGGAAACGTACGAGGTGGTAGAGGCTATCGACAACGGCGACCGCGCGCTTATGCGCGAGGAGCTCGGTGACGTGCTTCTTCAGGTAGTATTCCACGCGGAGATTTGCGAGGAGGACGGAGAGTTCACCTACGATGACGTGACCGACGAGATCTGCCGCAAGCTGATAGTCCGCCATCCCCACATCTTCTCCGACACGGAGGTAAACGGGGTAGGCGACGTGCTCACGAACTGGGACGCGATAAAGAACCAAACGAAGAACAGAAAAAGCACAAAAGAGGAGCTTGACGGAATATCGCACGCTCTCCCCTCGCTTATGCGAGCTCAGAAGATATGCTCGAAGCTCAGAAAAGCCGGACGTGCAGTCGATGCCGGCGCAGAGAAAAGCTGCTCCGACAAGGCGGAGCTCGGGCGCGCGCTTCTGGCGCTGTGCGCGCAGGCGGACGCGCTCGGTATAGATGCCGAGGAAGCGCTCTCGGAGGAATGCGAACGCATAATCTCCGCGGAGTGAGCGAAAACAGCCAAAATCACTTAAAAAAAGCTCTCCGGCGTTGATTTTTTTATTAAAATCTCTTGATAAACGCCGAAAATAATGATATACTATTGTAAAGTAAATTTGATAGAAAGGAAATCTATTAAAATGACAAAGACAACTTTAATCGACATGGTAGCAGAAAAGACCGGTCTTAAGAAGAAAGAAGCAGACGCTGCTGTAAGCGCTGTATTCGCTTCTCTCAAGGATGCTCTTGCAAACGGAGATAAGGTTCAGATCGTTGGATTCGGAACATTTAGCGTAAAAGAGCGTGCTGAGCGTCAGGGAAGAAACCCCTTCACAGGCGAAGAGATGACTATCGCTGCTTCTAAGCGCGTTACATTCTCTGCAGGCAAAACTCTTAAGGATCAGCTTAACTAAAGAAAAAATCAGCGGATTTGGGGAATCTTCGGCGGTGACGGATTGCGTTCTGCCGCCGATTCCCCTTTATTCGTTATCGGAGTACATTTTAAATGAGACTGGACAAATATCTCAAGGTAGCAAGACTTATAAAGCGCCGCACCGTCGCAAACGATGCTTGTGACAACTCTCTTGTCACGGTAAACGGACGCCCGGCTAAGGCTTCGTACGACGTGAAGCCGAACGACGTGATATCAATATCCTTCGGCTCGCGCACCCTCTACGTCAAGGTGCTTGACGTAAAGGAGCACGCGCTGAAAGCGGATGCGGCATCGCTTTACGAGGTAATATCACAATAATTTATCATAATCTGTCCCATGCACGGCATATAATCAAGTAACGAACACTATACCGGCACGGGAGGGATCAAAATGAACGTTCCGGAATCTGACCGTTCGCACGCCATCCGCCTTGACGGGAGAGCGGAGCTCTCCATCAGCGGCATCGACGACGTGATAAGCTTTGACGAGAGCTCGATCGCTTTGCAGACCTCAATGGGTCTGCTCACCATCGACGGAAGCGAGCTTCACATCGTCCGACTTAACGTCGAAAAGGGAGAGGCTGCAGTCAGCGGCAAGGTGAACGGCTTGTTTTACGTGGACAAAGGCACAGGCAAACGAAGCGCGAGAAAGCACTCGGGGCTTTTCGGTTAGACGGCAAGGTCGCCGTATATATCTAAAAGAAGGAGCCTTCGCTATATATGATCGCAACGCAGAGCCTTCTGCTTCGTGCAGTGCTCTTTTCCTTTTATGCCGGAGCTTTTCTCGGAGCGCTGTACGACCTGCTCGGCATACGCCGCGCCTCGGCGCGCGCCGAAGCCTATCCGCCCGGATACCGCGGCATTCTGCCATCGGGCTTTCGCCGGCGGATAACAAAACAGCTTCACAGAATCGACCTTATAATAATATTCTTCGAGGATATAATATTTTGCGCGATATCGGCTGCGGTGATATCGGTCACGGCGTTCCGGTTTTATCACGGAAACGTGCGCGGGATCATCGTTTTTGCGGCAGCCGTCGGCTTTGCCGTCTACAGAGCAACGCTCAGCCGTGTCGTGAGATATCTATCGATACGGATAATCATATTTTTGCGCCGTATTACGGCTTTTGTTTTGAAAATAACCCTGCTTCCGATGATCTCAGCCGTGATTCGGCTGTGCTCCGCCATATCCGGTAGGATAATATCGGCTCGCAGAAGGCGACGCACGATCTCGTACGCCTCGGAGAGGCTGAGCGAGGCAGAAAACCCGATTTTAAAAGCAAAGAGGTAAAAGAATGAAAAAATCGAGGCTTAACTTCTTCATAAAATCCGCAATAGTCACCTTTATCGGCTTTTGCGTCATAACGATAGTAAAGCAGCAGTTCACGCTGAACGAGATAAAAGCAAGCATATCCGAGGTCTCGGGCGCCGTTGCCGAAAAGGAGCTCTCGATAGAGGAGTTAAACGACACGCTGAGCCATCCGTTCGATCGCGACTACGTCATAAGGATAGCGCGCGAAAAGCTGAACTATTGCCTGCCTGACGAGGTCATTTTTTACAGCGACAGATAACACATAGCGGATATTTTTAATCCAATAAGCACCGGCGGCACTTGATATAAGCCGCGCACACCGCCGACAAGCCATCCGGCTGTCGGGGAAAGGACTATCGAAAAAATGGATCCCATCCAAAAAGCACCTGAAAAAACAAAGAATGAAAAAAACTCTACTACCGCCGTACCCTTGGCGATACTGATCTTTATTACAATAATATCGTGTGCCGTATACACCGCGGTGCTGCTTTTCAGCTATGAACCGCGCACCGGGCTTTTCATAAGCTCGGGCTTATCCACCGCGTTCACGGTGATACTCGTGCTGTCGGTAATACTCGTCGGCGCAGCAATGCTTATCCTCAAGGACTCGCGCGGGCCTACGTCGATGCCGCGTCCGAGTGCAGGAGTTATATTCTCATCGGCGCTTTGCGGCTTTGCGCTCGTCGGAAGAACGCTCATGACCGCATTTTATCCGACGACCTATCCGGCATCCGAGAACTCGAAAAACGTGATAGCGCTCGCCGCGGCTATATCAAGCGTGCTCGCCGCAGCGTATTTCATCTATATCGCGATCTCGCCCGAGCCTTACGGCAAGGTAGCGCAGGCACTTGGATTTTTCCCGATAATATGCTCGCTTACACACGTGCTCCAGATATATTTCCTGCGCGATAAGCTGCTGAACAGCGACACCGACAGCATCCGATATATAGCATTCATCTTCTGTATGCTATATTTTCTAATGGAGCTGCGCTACGTCATCGGGCGCGCAAAGCCGAAGCTGTATTTTGCCGCAGCGTTCACCTCGTTCCTGCTTGCGGCGACGGCATCGCTCCCGACTGTAATATCCGAGTTCGCATCCGGCACCTCCGACTGGAACGAGCTCACCCCCTGCTTTGTGCTGCTCTTTTTCGCAATATACATCTTCTTCAGGCTCGCGTCATTCTATATGCCCGAAAAGAGGCGCGAGGCAAGCGACGAAAATGCATAAAAAATACCTCCTTCGTTTTGAAGGAGGTATTTTTGACTATAATCATACGTGTATATCACAGCGCTATGTCCGGTGCAAGCGATGCGATGCCGGAGCGAGAGCCGAACTCGCACGATCCATCGTGCGATATCTGCCGCAGCCATCTGCGATAATTACGCCTCACCGAGTGTGAGCGACATACCGAAGCTCTCAAGCACGGCGCGCGCGATAAGCATCGAGCCGACACCGTTCGGATGCACTCTGTCCCACGTGATATACGAGGAATGACGCACCTGCAGATATTCGTTGAACACCGCCTGGAGATCAATGAAGCGCACGCCGTGCTTTTCAGCCAGCTCGCGGCAGCAGGCGCCGTAACGATCCATCTCGGCGCGCATCATATCAGCTGTGTTCGGCTCCATATAATACGGAGTCATAAGTATAACACCCTTCTTTACGCGTCCCTTGCAGCTTTCAAGCATACTATCGAGATTGCTGTGGTACTCGTCAAGCGGCACCGAGGTGTTAAGGGTCGGCTCATCAAACTTCCTCCACACGTCGTTTATTCCTATACAAACAACGAGCCAATCGGGGGAGAGCGCGAGCGCGTCCGCCTCAAAGCGAGCCTTGAGCTCCCTTGTCGTATCTCCGCTTATTCCGGTGTTCGACACGCGGAGGTCGAGGGTCGGATAGAAGGTCTGCACAAGCGTATCAAAGGTGCGCACAAAGCCGGTGCCGACACCCTCCCAGAGCCCTTCACCTATCGGGCGCTTACGGCCGGCATCGGTGACCGAATCTCCGGTAAACAGTATAAAATCATTTTTTTCAAGCATCATGGCGTTTATCCTTTCGGTATGTGTTATCCGCGCAGGGCGCGGAGGAGAACGGCACGGCACACGCGCGCTTCCGCTCTCGGACAATAAAAAGTATACCCTTTTTTTCGCGCCGTGTCAACCGACGGCAACATTATTACAAAATTGTAAAAAAATCACACCTCCGTATTGACTGCGGCGGATAATTGTGATAAAATATATCCCACATAGGGGAGTAGTTGACGTACTGCTTGTACGGTGCAAGTCAACATCATGGTGTGGACAATGCTTTACACCTGGCTTGGATTAAACAACGAGACTTATGTATGGGATACCATACATAAGTCTTATTTTTATATCCGGGCAGATAATTTTTACGGAGGGTATATATCTTGAAATTCTATCTTAAAGATTCCCACGAAGTGATCGGAGATTTTGATTCGTCCTTTGACGGCATCTCCCAAGCTAAAGTAGAAGAAAAAACAGAAAAATACGGCAAGAACAAGCTTGCCGAGGGAAAGAAGACCTCAATATTCATGCGTTTTCTTTCTCAGTTTGCGGATCCTATGGTGCTCGTGCTGATAGCAGCCGCCATAATATCTGCCATCACCGCGATAATATCGAACGAGTCCTTTACCGACGTGATCATAATCCTCGCGGTCGTACTGCTTAACGCCGTGCTCGGAGTTATCCAGGAGAGCAAGTCGGAAAAGGCGATCGAAGCACTTAAAAAGATGTCCGCCGCGACATCAAAGGTACTGCGCGACGGCAGAATGACGATAGTCAAGAGCGAGGATCTTGTCCCCGGAGACGTTGTGCTCCTCGAGGCAGGGGACGCCGTGCCCGCCGACGGACGCATCATCGAATGTGCGAGCCTCAAGATCGAGGAGTCCGCACTTACCGGAGAGTCGGTAGCCGTCGAAAAGACGGATGCCGTGCTCACCATCTCC
>CAZSUR010000004.1:0-21026 GCA_964610075.1 uncultured Lachnospiraceae bacterium | reverse complement strand
AGGACATCCCTCTCGGAGATCACAAAAACATGGCGTATATGGGAAGCAACGTCGTCTACGGACGCGGACGCCTTCTCGTAACCAATACGGGTATGTCCACCGAGATGGGTAAGATAGCGTACGCTATCTCTCAGGCGGAGGACGGACAGACACCGCTTCAGAAGAAGCTCGCATCCCTCTCGAAGATACTGACCGTGCTGGTTCTGGCGATATGCGTCGTAATGTTCGGCGTGTCGCTGCTCAAGGCAGACTCGATAACGCCCCAGACCATGCTTGACACCTTTATGATAGCCGTCAGCCTCGCGGTTGCCGCTATACCCGAGGGACTTGCTGCGGTCGTCACCATAGTCCTTTCGATGGGCGTGACGAGAATGTCCCGTCGCAACGCGATAATACGACGTCTTACGGCGGTAGAAACGCTCGGATGCACACAGGTCATCTGCTCGGATAAGACCGGAACGCTGACACAGAATAAGATGACGGTAGTCGAACACTACGGAGATGAAACGCTCCTTGCCACCGCAATGGCGCTCTGCAACGATGCAAAGGCGGAGGGTGGCGAGGACGGCGGCGCGATAGGCGAGCCCACCGAATGTGCGCTTGTAAACTACGCTACGTCGATAGGCATCCGCCAGAGCGAGCTTGAAGCGGCACAACCGCGCGCAGGCGAGGCTCCGTTCGATTCGATGAGAAAGATGATGTCGACGGTGCACGAGGTCGACGGAAGATGGATACAGTATACGAAGGGCGCTCCCGACGAGGTATTAAAGTGCTGCAATTACGTGCTTGTTGACGGCAAGCCCGAGCCGATGAGCGACGAGGTGCGCGCCGAGATAACGGCGCAGAACTCCGCTTATGCGGCGAAGGCGCTTCGCGTGCTTTCCGCGGCGTTCAGGATCCACCAAGAGAAGCCGAGCGAATTTTCGCCCGAATATCTTGAGAAGGAGCTTATTTTCATCGGTCTCACCGGAATGATAGACCCCATAAGACCCGAGGTCACAGCGGCAATAAATGACTGCCTTGCGGCAGGCATAAAGCCGGTAATGATAACCGGAGACCACCGCGACACGGCGATAGCAATAGCAAAGCAGCTCGGTATCATCACCGACGAAAGCGAGGCTATAACCGGAAGCGAGCTTGACGATATATCCGACGAGGAATTAAAGGATAAGATAAAGCAATATTCGGTATACGCGCGCGTTCAGCCGGAGCACAAGGTACGCATAGTAAAGGCGTGGCGTGAGCTCGGCATGGTAACCGCCATGACCGGAGACGGAGTAAACGATGCGCCCTCGATAAAGAATGCCGACATAGGCATCGGAATGGGCATCACCGGCACCGACGTTACGAAAAACGTTGCCGACATGATACTCGCAGACGACAACTTTGCCACCATCGTCTCGGCGGTAGGCGAGGGACGAAAGATCTACGACAACATCCGCAAGTCCATTCAGTTCCTGCTTTCCTCCAATCTTAGCGAGGTCATCGGAATATTTGCGGCAACGCTTATGGGCTTTACTCTGCTCAAGCCGATACACATCCTCTTTATCAACCTTATAACCGACTCTCTGCCTGCGCTCGCTCTCGGAGTTGACCCGGCGGAGGAGGATATAATGAAGCGCAAGCCGCGCGCCTCAACCGACGGCATCTTCTCGGGCGGAGTAGGCTTCAGCGTGGCATATCAGGGTGTGCTCGTTGCGGCACTCACCCTGCTCGCTTACTTTGTCGGAGAGCGTATGCAGAACGGCGCGTGGGCTATAAGAGAGAGCACCGACGGCATGACCATGGCGTTCCTTACCATGTCGATGGCGGAGATATTCCACTCGTACAATATGCGCTCGCAGAACGGCTCGATATTCAGACTGAAGAATCACAATATGCTGCTCTTCGGCTCGATGCTTCTGTCGCTTGTACTGACGACCGCGGTAATTTACGTACCGTTCCTGAATCAGGCATTCCAGTTCGCGCACATAAGCTTCGTCGAGTATCTCGTAGCTATGCTGCTTGCACTCAGCATCATCCCGATAGTCGAGCTTGTAAAGCTTGCTCGCAGAATATTCGCAAAGAAAAAATAAACGAAAAAGCCAAAGTGGGCACCGGAAACACGCCGGTGCCCCTATTTTTGCAATATAGGCGAAAAGACGCCGCAAAACGCCGTATTTTACCGCAATTTCAGCACCCGGCACGGTTGCAAATATCGCGATTATGTGATATAATTACACACAAAGCAGACTGAAATAATAGAAAGTATATACACATATTATCCCGATAGAAAAACTTAATGACGGAAATGCCACATATATAGCAGTTGCGAGCGATATACACTATCGCACCGACGATAACGGCGAAAGCGAAGCAAAGCTGCGCCATGCTTTTGAGACGCTGAACAAGCTCGCTCCGCTTGATGGATTTATCTTTGCCGGAGATATGACGAACAACGGCTTCGAGGAGGAGTACAACGGCTTTATGAAGGCTGTGCGCGATATCATCCCCGATAGCACCAAGGTCGTCACCTGCATGGGCAACCACGAGTGGTACCGCCACGGCTGGGGAGTAAACATTCAGAAAAATCCCGGCTTTACCGAGATGTATCACGAGCTGTTTGAGAAATGCACCGGAAACGCGATAGAAAACGATATCGTTTGCGGCGGCATACATATGATAGTCGTATCATCCGACGATGAAACCGACAGAATAAGCACCCGCGAGCCGTATCTTACCGAGCACATACGTGCAGCGGCGGCGGAGGATCCGAGCAAGCCCATATTCGTTGCGATGCACAAGGCGGTAAAGTACACCGTAATATCCTCGTACAATCCGCGCACAATGGACACCGCATTCCTTTCGCAGGACTTCAGTGACGAATTTTTGGATTTCCTTAAAAACTATCCGCAGGTCGTATTCGTGTCCGGCCACACCCACGTGTCGCTGAGATATCCGACCTCGATACATCAAAAGGACTACACGAGCATACAGCTCGGAACTATGGGAGGCGTGCCGTCAACCGGCTTCATCTTCTCAATCAGCTCCGACAACATAGTAAAGGCTTACAGAATAAACTTCACCGACGGATATATATACGATGAGCCGTGGGTGATAGATATTCCGGCAGCGGTAAAGGATAAGAGCTCGTTCAGATATACCGATGCGCGTGCAGACGCGCTCACTCCGCCCGAATTTGAGGGAGAGTTTAAGGTAATCGCGCTTGACTGCGACAAGATCGAGTTCACACATCCGATAGCACGCGATCCCGATCCTACGGGAGATGCAAACAGCTATGCGTATATCATACGTCTGTACGACGTCACAAACGGAAGATATATAGACGTGTTCGACGACGATCCGGAGGACTGCGAGCTTCCGATCGACTGCTACGCTTATGTCATCGATGTCGATCGCCCGAGGAAAACGAGCAGACCGGTGGTATTCGATTCGCTTACCTCCGACACCGACTATCGCATCGAGCTTGGCACCCTCTCGGTATACAACGACGAGACCGAGCCGATCTATTTCGAGTTCAAAACGAAAAAGCAGGCTTGACAATACGCAAAGGTAACATTATACTGTTGTATTGACGGCAAAATTAACATAAGAACAGAGGTTGAATAAAATGGCACAGGAGAAAAAGCTTGTTGAAGCTATTACCCCTATGGAGGAGGACTTTGCACGCTGGTATACAGACGTTGTAAAGAAAGCCGATCTTATCGACTATTCCAGCGTTAAGGGCTGTATGATATACCGCCCGTACGGCTATGCAATATGGGAGAATATACAGAAGATACTCGATGCAAAGTTCAAGGAAACCGGGCACGAGAACGTATATATGCCCATGTTCATCCCGGAATCTCTTTTAAATAAGGAAAAGGAGCACGTCGAGGGATTTGCGCCCGAGGTAGCGTGGGTCACCCACGGAGGAAGCGAGAAGCTGACCGAGCGCCTTTGCGTTCGCCCTACCTCGGAGACGCTGTTCTGCGAGCACTATGCAAACATAGTCCGCTCGTGGAGAGATCTGCCGAAGCTCTATAATCAGTGGTGCAGTGTTGTGCGTTGGGAAAAGACCACACGTCCCTTCCTTCGCAGCCGCGAGTTTATGTGGCAGGAGGGACACACGATGCACGCAACGGCAGAGGAGGCAAGAGAGGAGACCGTACGTATGCTTAACGTATACGCCGATTTCCACGAGAACGAGCTCGCCATCCCCGTTATCAAGGGAGTAAAGACCGAGAGCGATAAGTTCGCCGGAGCCGAGGACACCTATGCAATAGAGGCTCTTATGCACGACGGAAAGTCGCTTCAGGCAGGGACCTCGCACTATTTTGGAGACGGCTTTGCGCGCGCCTTCGGAATACAGTATACCGATAAGGAAAACAAGCTTGTATATCCGCACCAGACCTCTTGGGGAGTTTCCACGAGAATGATCGGCGGAATAATCATGACGCACGGAGATAACAGCGGTTTGGTGCTGCCTCCGGCAATAGCGCCCATCCAGGTTATCGTTATACCGGTAGCACAGCACAAGGAAGGCGTTATAGATAAGGCAAACGAGATAGTCGAGCGCCTCACACGCGCAGGCTTCCGCGTAAAAACGGACGTAAGCGACAACAGCGCAGGCTGGAAGTACGCCGAGTACGAGATGAAGGGCGTTCCGCTCCGTCTCGAAATAGGTCCGAGAGATATCGAGAGCAATCAGTGCGTGCTCGTAACACGCCACAACCGCAAAAAGACCTTCGTCAGCCTCGACGGACTTGAGGCTGCGGTCGAGGAGAGACTCCAAGCGGTACGCGACGGCATCTATGAAAAGGCGCTTGAAAATCGCCGCCGCCGCACGTATAGCTGCACCTCGCTTGACGAGATAAAGCAGGTACTTGAGGAGAACGGAGACGGCTTCGTTCACGCAATGTGGTGCGGAGATGAGGCGTGCGAGGACAAGGTGAAGGAGCTCACCGGAGTCGGCTCGCGCTGCATCCCGTTCGAGCAGGAGCATCTGTCCGACACCTGCGTCTGCTGCGGAAAGCCCGCAAAGAAGATGGTAGTCTGGGCGAGAGCATATTAATAATAAAAGATCATACTTTACCCTCCGTGTGGCACAGTCGCACGGAGGGATTTTTTTGATCTGAGGTGGTGAGAGCGTGATGTTCGCGCGCTGGCGGAAAGGAGCAAGGCGCGAGCATTGCGATAAGCGTGGGCACACCAAGACAAGCTCACGGCAAAAGCAGCTGCACCTCGCGCCGTGATAAACGGCATGGTATGATAAAAGGATGCTCTCCCACACATCACCGCCAAAAGTCGAGTGCGGCGGAGATCCCATGTGACAAGCTAAGCGGCGCAGCCGCATTGGGCTGCGCGACAATTCGAGCGGAGTATACCATCCAACTCGCGCAACAAACCCGAATTAGATCTAAATCCTGTCATCACAACGAAAGACAATAAAGAGCGCGGCGAGCATAGCAGCGCTGCGCATTGGGATACTCGGATAACACCTCTGTGCCGTGCAAGGATAAGAGCATTTCATCTACCACCCATCGGCAAACCAAGTGGCGTGGCATGATCGACGTCGCCCTCCACCGTCCCCGCGGCTATCCACATCTCAACAACGCCAAAAAAGGCCGATGCCGCAGCATCGACCTTTTTATTATGCATATGCCTTACCGATACACGTATCCCTCGGATGAGCCGAGCTGAACGAAGTTATCGGTCACCTGGCGCACGGTGACAAGATCACCCGGCTTGATATCCACCCACTTTTCGACCACAAGCGAGCCGTCGGGAAGCAATACCGTGCTGTATTTGCGCTGATTTACCGAAACGACGCTTGAGGCGGTAAATCCGTCGCCGTACACCCGAAGCTGTCCGTCCGCCTCCGAGCGCACCTTCGTTACACGCACGGGAGAGGTACCGAACGCCATTTCGGTAGGCGCGTAGACTTCCTTTCCACCGTAACAGGTACGATCACCGTACAGCATATCGTATTCAAGAGCCTCGAGATAGCTCTGATATTTGGGATCGTCCGAAAGGCGGTGGTGAAGCCGATTGATTATACCGCGCTCGGCTCCGATGCCGTTCAGCACGTATGAAGAAAGCTGATACGAGCAAAGCTCTCCGCCGTCAAGCAGCAGCTCGCAGCCGACGCTCCATATAAGGTAGTCGGTCTTTCTGTCCCCATCCGATATCACGCCATCACCGAAGGATATCGCCGGGAGATGATCTCCGTACACAACGAGCACGGTAGGCTCGCCGCGCTGCTCGAGCAACGCTACCAGCTCGCCGAGCACGGCGTCCATTTCACTAAGCTCGCTCACGTAATATGCGACCTCGTACGCCGTATCGGCATCGAACAGCTCCGAATCGAACTCCATATCCACGTTATAGTCGTACCCCTCCTGCTCGTATGAGGGATATCCGCCGTGAGCCTGCACCGAAACGGCAAACACAAAGTCACCGCCGGCGGTAGAATCAAGCGCGGATATTATCTCTCCCGGGAGCATCGAGTCCTTCTCCCAGCCTATCGCGTTATATTCCCTTTTTGCCATATACTCGACCGGCGTAAAGGTATTGAAGCCGAGCCGAGAATACACCTCATGGCGATCGTAAAAGGATCCGGTGTGATTGTGTATCGCGTGAGAGGCGAGCCCGTATTCTCCGAGTATATACGCCGCCGATTCGCAGGTATTATCCTTCAATACCGTCTGATACGGATACTCGCCCGGGCCGAAATAGGATATATTCATGCCGGTGAGCACCTCAAACTCGGTATTCGCCGTTCCTCCGCCGATGGTGGACACGCCGAGTCTGCCCGACGGACAGAGCTCGCTCAACCGATGAAAATTCGGAATAGGATCGCTCGCATAGGTGACTCCGTATATTCGATCAACATCGAAAAACGATTCAAGCTGAAGATATATTACGTTCGGAAGCTCATTTGCCTCTGCTGTATCCACGATATCGAGCTTATCTGTAAGCTGTGCTATCATCAACGGAGTGAAATCCTCCGGCTCGTCAACCCCCTTGTCGAATATGCTGACCGAAAATGAATACCAGAAGCCATAATCCTCGTACGCCTCGTTCATATCATCGAAATTCTCGGGAAAAAGCCCTGCCACATGAAGCACGATACCCGACAAAAGCAGCGCAAAAAGCGAGGACATCAGAAGTATCACCGCATTTTTGAAGTTAACCTCGCGCCTATCCTTTAGCCTGAACAGAAACACAAGCAGAACGCCTGCCAGGGCGAATGCCGCAAGTATAAGCACGACGTGCCACACCTTAAGATAGGCGCCTATCATTGTAAACGCGCTTTTTATCACGTAAAAATCGATGGCGGAGAGCGGCGACAGACGAAGCGCAAGTATCACTCCGTTCGTTATCGTCAGCGTCAAAAACGGTATGGCGCAAAGAAAGTATGCGAATGCGCGGCGCGCAAAAAACTGCGTTATCGAGAAAAACGCAAGCAATATCAGCATATTAAAGACAAAGGCATAGGGATGATACACGATATGCCGAAAAAAGCCGAGTGACGTGCGGTGATTTAATATCTCGGTTAAGAGATTCAGCAAAAACACGACCGATATACACTCGATTATACTGTGTCTGTAAAAGAAATCAGCAAGCTTTTTCACCTTAAAACCTCACAATAAAGGTATTTCGGGACGGTTATAACAAACGCTGTCCCGAAATTATGTCAAAGTATTATATGCTTATAGTCTATTGCACCCATGAGCTCACGCTCGCGATGCTGTGCGGTAAATATAAGTATCTGCACGCCCGCCTTTGCCATGACCGCAAGCAGCTTCAGCGTTTGTGAGAGGCGCTTGTCGTCAAGGCGAGCAAAGCTCTCGTCGAACACAAGCGGAGGCATACTGTCACGGCACAATATCTGGAGCAACGACAGCCGCAGGCTTATATACGCGATATCCTGAGTTCCGGCGCTCATATAATCGACACCCTTCGTTATATGCATACCGTTCTTGCCGGCATTGTAGCTGAGCGAGAGCGCAGAATCAACTCCGAGAGTGTTATATCTTCCGTTGCTCATTATATTCATGAGCTTTCCGACGTAGTCGGATATGCGAGGCGCAACGGTATCGCGCAGCTCCTCGCCTGCACCGGCAAGGCACTCGCGCGCGAGCCGGCAGCAGAGAAGCTGATGCTTGCGCTTTGCTATCTCGTCGTTTATCCGGTTTATCCTGTCCGCCGTCTCGGCAGACGATGCGACCGAGCTTAGCTCCGCGAGCCTTACCTCGACCTTGTGTATACCGAGCCGCAGCTCATCCGCCTCTGCCGTATACTCCTCAAGTCGTCGCTGCGCCGCAGCTATGTCAAAGTCCTCCGGCAACACCGGAAGCTCGCTTGTCGGCGCTGCTTTCGCGGTAACAAGCGCCTCGGCACGAGGCGCGGCATCGTATGCGGCACGGCACTTTTCCATCGTCTTGACGATGCGCTCGTTATACGAGAGATATGTCTCCGCATCGCGGCGAGCCGCCGCCGGATCCGAATGTCCCCATCTTGCGCAAAGCTCCGCCTGCTCGCGGCGCAAGCTCTCACGCTGGTCTATTATCACCGATTCCTCGGGCGTAGGCTCACCTGCCGGCTTGCCCTCTCCCACGGGCTTCGCCTCGGGAGAAGCCTTCGGCTTCGTTTTCGGGAGCGCGGCGACATCGCGGAACAACCGCTCAAGATCCGCCTCGTCCTCTACCTGAAGCGTTATGTATATACTATCCTCCGCCGCGCTCTTTTTCGAGCGTGACGCAAACGAGGTTATCATCCCGATGAGCATCAAAAGCTCTCCTGCCATGGCAGCGGACATAGCGATATAGTTCTGCATGAATATCATCACCGCGCTCAAAAGCAGCGTCGGTATAAACAGAAGCAGGAATATCACACCGAACACGGTGCCCACTCTGCGCTGAACGCGGAGCTTTTCAATCTTTCGGTAGATGCCATCCTCGCCGCCGAGCTTCTCTATCCGCTCGACAATATCCGCAGGACGCGCGATATCCGAGTAGGTGCCCGCCGATGCGAGGTCTCCCTCAAGCGCCGGATCGGAGGGTACGGCGACGGCATCCGCCGTCTCGCCCGGAGTCGGTGCCGCAGTTTCGCGGCGTCGCGCAAGCTCGTTTAGCTGCTCCTCTATCTGTGCGCTTCTTTCCTCAACCGAACGGAGCTGCATAACATACTCGGCATCCGGAAGAAATCCGTTATATGAAAATTTCTCGCGAAGCATCGCAAGCCTTGCCTCAAGGCGCGCGAGCTGCTCGCGCTGTGCCGCGGTCTGCTCGCTGTGGCTTCTCTGCACGTCGGCTGAATATCTTTCTATCTGCAGCTTCAGCTCCGCGGTCCTTGCCTCGACCTCGGACAGCTTGTCGCTGAGCCGGCGGTGAGTACCGCTTTGCAGAAGTCGCTCCTCGTTTTGCGCGCGTGCCGCCTCAAGCGTCCGAAGGAGCTCCTCCTTCTCCGCCTCAAGCTCGGATATCCTGCCGCCACGTCCGTTCTTGTGCAGCAGCATGACCCTTACGTCGTCAAGGCGCTTTATCGCCTTTTGCACGCTTATCTTCTCGTCCGCCGAGAAGATCATGTTGTCGATAGCATCCGACATGGATATTCCGTCAACGCTCGAGCCGAGCTGCGGAATATACGAGGTCTGCGTATATATCTGCGAGGAAAAGCCGAAGAAAAACTCTCCCGGAGCCTTGCCCTCGTAGCACACCTCGTTGCGATCGAGGGATATTACCGAAACGTCGTCCTTTATACCGACGAGCATCCTCTCGATGCGGTAGCGCTTTCCACCGTTTTCGAGGGTGAGCGTGCCGCCGCATCTGTCCGAATCAAACGGGCAGCTGCGCTCTCTATCCTTTTTTGTCGGGAAGCCGTAAAACATAAAACGGATGAAGGAGGCAATGGTACTCTTGCCCGATTCGTTTGCTCCCTCGAGCAGATTCATCGAATCGGAAAGCTCAAGCCGTTTGTTTTTTATGGCTCCGAAGCTGTCTATATAGATACTCTCAATATACATTGCCCTATCATCCGTTTCTTATTCGATATTTTTATTTTCGCTTATGCGAGCTTTATAGCTCCGTCCTTTCTTATCTTGAGCACAGCGCAGGCTCCGTCACCGAACACCTTGTCAACAGCCGCGCGGTACTCGGATACGAGGTCGTTCGGAACGAACGCCTGGATAGTTCCCGCAAAGCCGCCGCCGTGTACTCTCCACGCCGCGTGCTTGCCGGAAAGCAGTCTTTCGGTAATCGCGAGTGCGAGCGAGAGTCCCTGCTCGCTTACGTTTTTCGTTGTATAAACGTTCTGCAGATACATAAAGCTCGAGTGGCCCGATGCCATAACTCCCTTAAAGAAGCTGTCAAGATCGTTTTCCTCAAGCGCCTTTGCCTGCATAGTAACTCTGTCGTTTTCGGATACGAAGTGCATCGCGCGAAGTATCGCGCGGTCGCCCACGCTCTCGCGGAGCTTGCTTGCGTTGTTTACGATATCCTCAAAGGTAACGCCGCGCAGAACATCTTGTCCGAGCTCTGCCGCAACCGCCTTCATCTCGCGCGGTACCGAGGCGTAGTCGTCGTTCAGATCCGCATGGTTTCCTCCGGTATTGACGATGCAAAGACTGTAGCCCGCAGCGCTCATGTCAAAGCCGAGCTTGGTTATCTTCGCCTTTGCCGGATCCTCGAAATCTATCGTGGTAAAGCCTCCGACAGCGCAGGCTGTCTGATCCATTAGTCCCGAGGGCTTTCCGAAGAATACGTTTTCCGAATACTGAGCTATCTGTGCGAGCTCGGCATTGTCGATGCTTCCGTCGTTGTAGAAGTAGCTCATTATCGTTCCAACCATTACCTCGAATGCTGCGGACGAGGAAAGCCCGGAGCCCTTGAGCACCGACGAGGTAGTGTATGCATCGTAGCCGCCGACCTTATATCCGCGATTTTCAAACTCGCGGCAGGTTCCGGCGATAAGCGCCTCGGCGGTATAGAACTTGGATTCGTCCACCTCGTTTCCGCGTGCAGGCACGCGATCCTCGGGGAATCCTGCCGACTTTATTCTTACGGTATCGTCGGTATTGGGCGAAGCTACCGCTATTATGTCGAGATCCACCGCGGCAGCTATAACCTTTCCGCGGTTGTGGTCGGTGTGGTTGCCGGATATCTCGCTTCTTCCCGGAACAGAGAAAAGGGATATCTCACGATCCTCTCCGTAGAGAGCCGCAAACTCTTTTATCGCGTCGCAAAATCTCTCGCGTCTTGCCTCAAGCGCGCTCTCACCGTAAAGCTCGGTAAGCTTTCTATCGTAATCTCCGCTCTGGAGCTTTTTTTGCATTTCTGTTGTATTCATCGCTATCCTCCGGATAAATTTAGTCTTAATACAGCCGCATCGGGCTTCCTACCCTATATTATATCATTCCGCGTCGGGCATAGCAAGTTTTTTTCGACAACAATTGTTAACAATATGATAACAAAAGAAAAAAACGATACCTCTTGCGTGATTTTTTTGATATAATGATGTTGACCTTTGATTCGGAATCCAAAATAACAGTAAAACATCCGAAAAACTGTAATATATCACAAGTATTATGTCATATTATAGAGAGAAGCCTCGGCAAAGGGAACACCGAGCATCGAAAGGACGTGAAACCGTGTCAAGCAAAAAAGCGCTTATAATAATCAACCCCGTTTCGGGCAAGGCGACGGCTAAAACCAAATTGTTTGATATAGTATCGGAGGTGGAGGCTGCCGGATATGAGGCAGCGATCCATATCACAACCGGCAAGGGCGATGCAAAAGAGACCGCACGCGCAAGCGCGCCCGACAAGGGGCTTCTTGTCTGCTGCGGAGGGGACGGAACGCTGAACGAGGTGATATCCGGCGTGGCTGACATAGACCGAGAGCTTCGCCCTGAGATATCCTACATTCCGGTCGGCACTACCAACGATTTCGCATCGACCGCCGAGATACCGAAAAACGTTGACGGCGCGATAAAGCTCATATCTCACGGCTCTCCGTGCGAGATAGACATCGGACGCTTCAACGACTCCTACTTCAACTACGTCGCGGCATGCGGAATATTCACGCGCACATCATATGCGACAAATCAGAATCTCAAGAACACCTTCGGTCACCTCGCATACATAATCGAGGGAATGAAGGAGCTCACCGATTTCTCAAAAACGTATAATGTAAATGTGGAATACGACGGAAACGAGCTTTCCGGAGATTTCATGTACATCTCGGTGACCAACTCCACCTCGATCGGAGGCATATTCAAGCTTCCGCAGTCGAAGGTGAACATCTGCGACGGAACCTTCGAGATCATGCTGATACGCTCGCCTCGCAACGCGATAGAGGTGCAGCAGATACTGCAGATGCTGCGCGACAGAAAATACGACGGAAGCAAGATAATCTTCCTTCAGGCAAAAAGCATACGCCTCCGTCTTGACCAGCCTACCGATTGGACGGTGGACGGAGAGTACGTCGGAAAAGAGCAGGACGTAACCATCGAAAATCTGCACAAGGCGATCACCATGCGCCTTTGATCACATCCCCCATCTATTAAAAGGAGGAAGCGGCGGTGCCGGAATACCGCCGCGCCAGACGCTGTATGATATCCATAAAAAAAGTCTTTGGCCGGATATATAAGCCGGTCGAGAGGATCGTGCGCAGCATAAACAATGACAGCTTGACGGCGTACGCGGCGCAGGCATCCTTTTTTATCGTAATATCCGCCATTCCGTTTATAATGCTTCTTACAAACTTCGCGCGGTTTTTGGTCCCGATAGACGTAAGCGATATCATCGCGCTGGCGACCGGCTTTCTGCCATCCTCGACCCACTCGTTTGTCACGGGAATAATCGACGAGATATTCGGAAACTCCAGCATACCGATAATATCGGTGACGGCGGTCGTGCTTCTCTGGTCAGCATCAAAGGGAGTGCGAAGCATCAGCGCCGGTATGCGGCGCGTATACCGCACCGAGCGGCACAGAAACTACTTTTTCTCGCTTGCTTTGTCGATAGTGTACACACTCGCGTTCATGCTTCTGCTCATCGCCGTGTCGGTAATGCTCCTTTTCGGAAAGCAGATCTCGGCTGTGATGATGTCCGCAAACACGCTCGGAGCGATAACGGTAAACGTGGTAGTTAAGCTCCGCTCCGCTATATTCGCCATCCTTCTGACGCTGGCGTTCTGCACGATATACAGGCTCGCAGCGCCAAGCGGAAGCAGGTGGGCGCGCCACCTCCCGGGAGCTATGTTCTCCGCGCTCGGCTGGATAGGCTTTTCATTCGTCTACTCGATATATATCGAGCACTACTCAAAATATTCGGTCATATACGGAAGTCTTACGGCTTTGATACTTCTCATGCTCTGGCTGTATACGTGTATGATAATACTGCTGCTCGGCGCGAAGCTGAACGTTTGGGTGAACTCACAGAGCAGATCAGCCTGACGCACGACAAAAAAATAAAGCCGTATATTATACGGCATACGACAAGCTACCGTATCGCGGACTCGCGGTACGGTAGCTTTGCATATTCAGTTATCTTTAAGCTCCATATGATCCAAGGCATACCTTAAAGCCATCGAGATAAGCTCGTTGCGCGAGCGATTTGTTCTGTTTGCAAGGTCGCTGTACTGCTCCTGCAATGCCTTATCTATACGAATCGTCATGGTTATGGTCTTATCCTCTTTAGGTGTGATAATAAATTTTTCCATAATACAACTCCCCGTCTCGGTTATAGTTATATTATATCATTAACATTGTACACAAAACTATAACACAATTTCGTGTCATAGTTTTACTTTACTTTTGTGTTACATTGTGCTATAATCATTATATCGTCCGGCGCAAAGGAGAGAAACAAAATGGCAACCGAAAATTATATTGGCAGATGCGGCTCATGCAAGCATTGCGATCTCCAAAATGGATATAAAAGCGGACTTTATTCATACTCCTTTGAATGTACCGGCGGATTTTTCAAAAAATACGTGCGTGCCGACGAGGAACCGTGCAGCAGGTACGAAGTGGACAGTTCAAGATCGAACGAGACGATAGACAAATACGCAAATCCCTAATATCGACATACAATGCGCGTCGCACGAACACGCCACGCCAAAAATACTATGGCACAATGTGCGCAAAATAAGCCTGCCTACCAAAAGTCGCTCACAGCGCATCCACTCAAATCAAATCACAAGATCCCCACACGGAGCTCCGTGTGGGGATCTTTTCGGATCGATCGTTTTGCTTATCTGTAACGCTTCGGTGTCGGGATGACGTAGTCATTTATATCCGAGAAGGGATAGAAATCCTTCGGTATATGCTTATAATCAAGCCTTTGAAGCACAGCGGGAGCTGCTCCCGGAGTGTCGGTATCGCATATCTCGGATGCGATCGAGCGGTACGCCGCCTTAAAGGAGGTGCACGCCTTTACAACAACAAGCTGATAGAACAGCGGCTCGATTCCGAAGTGTCTGAAAAGCTGCGGATCTCCGTTTCCGGAAACGTTATGGCAGACCATAACATCTATATTTCCGATGCCGAGAACGGCGCACTTTCCGATATTTCTAACAAGCCCCTTGCCTGCAGGACCCTCCTGCATAAAGCGTCCGTCGTGGAGGGATTTAACCCTCGCCTCGACCGTCACCGGCTTCGAATGTATCTTATCCTTCGTGCCGCCGATGGTAAACTCGGCTACCGCACCCACTCCGAGCTTGTGTGCCAGCTCTGCTGCCGGAGCATCGTCCAGCACGCACGCAGCCGTTGCGTCGGAGGAGAGCGCCAGCAGGCGCTCGATGACAGCAGGGCTGTCTCCGGCGGCGCCGGCGTTGGTGGAATCGGCGGAATCGACAAGCACTACCGGCTTACCGGAGTTATTCGCCTCCGCCTTTCTTATGACCTCATCTATGCTGTAAAGCGCCGGATTGAAGCTGTCGCGCAGAGAATAAAGCGTCTGCGCCAGCTCTTGCGCAACCTCTGATGCCGCCGATTCGTCCTCGGCTATCGCGATAACGGCGGAGCCGGCATCGCTCACGTCCATCCAAGGCTGCATCTGGAACACCGAGCAATCGACGACCTTTCCGCTTGCCGCATACTCCTTTGCGCGCGCAATGAGCTTTCCGTACTCACCGTCGAGGGTAGAGTAGCCGCTTGCAGGCGCTATCATCGGAACGACCGTGCGTACCATAACCGGCTTTGCATCTCCGTTTATACGCATCATGCCTATCTTCGCCGTGCGGTATCCGGTCTCGTAAAAATCCGCGTGAGGATAGGTAAGATAGCCGCAGATATAATCCGCGCTCTTAACCATCGTCTCGGTCACGTTTGCGTGCATATCGCAGGACGCGGATATTATGACCTCCTCGCCTGCCGCCTCGCGGATGCGGCGCAGTATCTCGCCGCAGGCATCCTCTGTTTCCTCCGCCTGCGTTGCGCCGTGAAGCGATACGAATATTCCGTCAAGATGCTCACATTTCTTTATCTTCTCGACCGTCTTATCGCAGAAGAGCTCGAACGTCTCCTGCTTTACCGGGCCTCCGCTCTGAGAAAACATGGTACATCCGTATATAATCTCCGCTCCGGCCTCCTCCGCCGCCGTGATTATTCCGTTTACGGCGCACGGAGTCTTACGAAGATTCTTCGGGATGTCATCCCCCTCGTAATAACCTCCCAGCTTAAACGATTCTACATCCGTTTTCGCCGGGCTGAAGGCATTTGTCTCCTGATGGAATTCGCATACGAATACAATCTTTTTCATTTTTTGAAAGCTTCCCTTCCATGTGTATCTGACGTTTTACACCGTGCGGCAACCGTCGCACGGTGTATATTATTTAGCTGTTCAGCGCATCGAACGTATCCTTGAGAGTCGGATACAGGCTGCAGAATATATTGTACATCTTGTGATATACAGCCTGATTTTCACGTCTCGGGAGATATGTATGCTCTATTATCACGCGCTTCGCCGCTTCCTCGTACGAATCGTGCATACCGAGCCCGACAAATGCCGTGCTGGCGATTCCGAAAGCACCTGCGTGACGCGGATTATACGGCACGTCTACCGGTATCTCAAGCACGTCTGCGAGTATCTGCATCCAATGTGCAAAGGATGCACCTCCGCCTGCCGCACGTATGCGCTCCGGCTTTACGCCGACGTTGCGCTTTAGCGCCTCCATCTTGTGCTTGAGCGTATAGCAAAGGCTCTCCATTACCGCGTTTACCATGTGGCTGCGCTCGTGCACTCCCGATATATTGAGAAATGCCATCTTCGCGTGTTCGGAAAGAGGCGGCAGCTCACCGTGAAGCCACGGAGTCGCAAGCAGCCCGAGCGATCCTGCCGGAACGCGGTCAAGCTCGCTGTTTATGTAGGGATAGAACGCCTCGCCCATCTCCTTCATCTCCGCGCGGTAAAGCTGCTCCACCGCCCAGTTGAAGGACATACAAGCGGACTGTATCGCATAGAGATAAAGCGACTGCTCGCGCGTGAACGCGGAGCGCAGATCTGTATACGCCGCCGTATCATCAGGCAGAGATACTCCGATCCATCCGGACGAGCCGAGATATATGTGACATTTTCCGCTTCCCGTGCATCCGCTGCCGACGGCGATGGCGGGAATGTCTCCGCTCCCGCCGAAAACAAGCGTTCCGGGATTAAGTCCGAGCTCCGCTGCCGCGGTCTCGGTCACACGCCCCACGCTATCGCGCGAATCGACGAGCGGCGGAAACTTGTTTATATCTATTTCTGCGCACGCCATGAACTTTTCGGCGCGATCGGTCTGCTCCGCGTTATAGCTACGCAGGAAGTTGTTACTCAGATCCGAGGAGCGCTCCCCGGTTATTTTGAATTTGAGGTAAGAGTTTACCTCGTGTATGCAATCTGCCTTTTCGTACAGATCGGGGTGATTTTCCTTAAACCATAAAAGCTTTGCAAAGTAATCCTTATCGCAATAAGGAGTTCCAAGCTCGCGCGTCAGGCGCTCCGCCTGCTTTCCGGCACGACCGTCAAGCCAAGCGATGTTTCGATGAAGCACCTCTCCGTTCTTGCCCACCGGAATAATACCCTTCCACTGCGTACTGAAAGCCATTCCGACAATATCATCGGCAGTTATGCCGCTCTTTTCCATGACCTCGCAAGTCACGGCGCATACGGCATTCCAATAATCCTGTGGGTCCTGCTCCGCCCAATCGGGCTCGGGAGTATACAGCGGATAATCGGCTGTGGCAATTCCGTAAAGCTTAAAATCCTTATCTATAAGAGCAACCTTTACTCCGCCCGTCCCCATGTCATAGGCAGCTACGATATCCTTGCCCATAATATATTTTTCCTTTCGCTTCAAAAGCTTACTGCTTTGCAGCCTTGAGTGCAGCGGAGGCGATTATATTTACCCCCGTGCCGAGGATATCCTCGCATATCACCGAATGAAGCTCTACCGGGGCCTCGACGGTAACACCCTTTAACGCCTTTATGCAAGCCTCGACCTTGTCGCGCGGCATCGGAGTCTCCGAGCGCACCGCGAGCAGCGGAGCCTCGGCTCCCTTCGTCTTTACGGTAGTCGTAAGAATACGCTCGGGGCATACAAACTCACTTTCGGCATATTTCTTTCCGCGAGGACAGGTGTATCCGGTAACGGATTCTATATTCGCACCCTCTCCTACGACTGTCATCTCACAGCCCATGGGACATACGGTGCAGGTTATAATCTTTTCCATAACTTACGCCTCCTTTGTAACCTCTACGGTTACGGGTCCGGTTATATCGCAAAGCTTGACGTTCAGATGCTCCATCTCTCCGGGGCTGACGCGTGCAGCCTTCTTCTTCGCAAGCACCTTTCCGTCAACCGACGCGGTAAGCGTTACCTTGCGATCGGGGGAAAGCACTCTGAAGTAAAGCGGAAACTCGGTATCCTCTCCGGTGAGAGCTATGCGGTGGGGGCATACGTATCTGACCCCGTTTCCGGCGATGCACTCGACGGTGCGATCGGCGGACGCGAGCTCGCCTCTTGCGTAGCGTGCGGCTGCGGCGCCGGCAACGGCGCTCTCGCCGGATACGTTATCGGCAAGATCGTTTACGTGAACGACGTTTCCGCAGGCAAATACCGCGGGATTGGAGGTCTGCATATACTGATTTACGAACGGGCCGTTCGTCACCGGATTCATCTCGATTCCGGCTCCGCGGGTAAGCTCGTTCTCGGGAAGAAGTCCGACCGAGAGAAGGAGGGTATCGCAGGGATAGAACTCCTCGGTCTCTACTATCGGTTTCTTGTTCTCGTCAACCTTTGCAACGCACACACCCTCAACGCGGCGATTGCCGACGACACGTGTTATCGTATGCGAGAGCAGAAGCGGTATTCCGAAGTCGTCGAGACACTGTACGCGGTTTCTCGTAAGTCCTGCAAGATAGGGCAGAAGCTCTACCACCGCGCGCACCTTGGCGCCCTCAAGGGTCATTCTGCGCGCCATGATCATTCCGATATCGCCCGAGCCGAGTATGACGACCTCGCGGCCGACCATATAGTTCTGGCGGTTTATAAGTCTCTGCGCCGCGCCGGCGGTGTAGATTCCGGCAGGGCGCGTTCCGGGTATGCGGATGTTTCCGCGTGTGCGCTCGCGGCAGCCCATCGCAAGAACGATGCTTCCTGCCTCAACGCGCACAAGCCCATCAGTAGTCGTGCATATAGCTGTGTTTCCCGATACCTCAAGAACCATCGCATCGGTCATTATCTCGATATCGGTGAGGTTTACCTTTTCCTCGTATCTTGCGGCATATTCCGGGCCGGTCAGCTCCTCACCGAAGCGTGTGAGACCGAAGCCGGGATGTATGCATTGCTGAAGTATTCCGCCAAGTGAGGTATCACGCTCGATAATAAGCACCTTCTCCGCGCCGTTTTCCTTTGCGCCGAGAGCTGCTGCCAAGCCAGCCGGGCCTCCGCCTATAACGGCGACGTCACATCTTATATCCTTCATGATAGCACCTCCGCATTATTTAACGCGTCCGGTCACGAGATATGAGCCGGGCTGATTTTTTGTAACTTCTTCCGCAGGGACGTTAAGCTCCCTTGCGAGTATCTCGATGACCTTCGGGCGGCAGAATCCGCCGTGGCATCTTCCCATTCCGGCGCGCAGGCGGCGCTTTACCGCATCGACCGAGCGAGCGGGGATGGAGCTGTGGATCGCATCTACGATCTCACCCTCTGTTATAGTTTCGCAACGGCATATTACACGGCCGTAAAGCGGATTTTTCGCGATAAGTGCTTCCTTTTCCTCGTTTGAGAACTCGTGGAAGCGCGGTATTCCGTGGCGGATAGGATCAAAGTCGGTCTTGAACTCGCACGGCATACCCATGTTTATAAGCACCTGGGATACGTACACGCCGAGCGACGCCGATGCCGTAAGTCCGGTCGAGCGTACTCCCGAAAGATTTACGTAGCCGTATATATCCTCGTACGTATCGACGTGCAGTCCCTCCGGATTGCGCTGGGGGCGAAGTCCGCTGTACTGCGTTATCGTATCACCGAGCTTCACACCGGGGATAAGCTTGCGAACGTCCTGTGCTATCGAATCGAGTCCGGCAGCATCGGTGGACTTGTCCTCCTTGTCAAGGAGATCCTCGGCTGTGGGGCCGACAAGCATATTTCCATGAATGGTCGGGCACATAAGCTTGCCCTTCGTTACCTTTGTAGGTATCGGAAGCACGATGCGGTTTACCTTGCAGGAGGTATTCTTGTCAAGGATGTAGAACTGTCCCTTTCTCGGTGTTACCGTATAGTCGTTCTTTCCGACCATCGCCGCGATATCGTCGCAATGGAGTCCTGCCGCGTTTACGATATAGCTGCATTCTATATCGCCGGCGGTAGTCTTTGCTCCCTTTATTTTTCCGTCCTCACATACGATTCCGGTGACCTCTGTTCCGAGCAGGAAGGAGGCGCCGTTCTGCTGTGCGTTCTCGGCATAGCCGACGACCAGAAGGAAGGGATCTATTATAGACTCTCTCGGAATGTAAAGTCCTGCCTTCACCTCGGGATTGAGGTTCGGCTCCATCTCGAGCAGCTCCTCTCCCGTGAGATATTCAACGTCGTACACGCGGTTTTTGAAAGCCTTCTCCTTGAGCTGGGGAAGCTTTTCATACTGCTCCTCGGTTATCGCCGGCAGTATTGCTCCGATGCGCGAGAAGGGAACGTCAAGCTCCTTCGCTATCTTATCGTACATCGGGTTTGCAGCCACAACAAGCTCCGATTCGAGCGTGCCGGGAGCCGCGTCGTAGCCGGTGTGGATAATAGCGCTGTTGGATTTGGAGGCGTCGCCTCCTACGTCCTCGTTCTTGTCAACGACCGTCACCTTGATGCGGTATTTTGACAGCTCACGTGCGATGGCACAGCCGACCGCACCTGCGCCGACGATCAATACGTCTGTCTTGTGCATAATTTTTCGCTCCTTAAGAATTATATTTCCCGTGCCGTCGACCGTGATCGGCGGCGTTTCCGTTTTCCGCTGCTTCGGGGCAGGGAGGGTACAAAATCCCCCTCCCCGAAATATATTTCAATTATAACATGAACGGTCGAATTATTCAATATATTTTACCGGAAAATGCCGCAATTCATCAAAAAGCGGAGCCTGCCGTAAGCTTCCCCCCTCGCGCATTCTTTCAGGCTATCCTCTTTTTGAGCGCCGAGAAAGCCTTCAGCGCTACCACACGCAGCCGATCCGCCGGGATGACAGTCGCTGCCATAAGCAGGATGCGGCGCAGCTCGGGCGCGGTGAGCGGAGCCGTGCGGAACATACTTCCGCCGTATCGGATAAGCAAAAGCTGAACTGCCGCAACCATGCTCATTATAAATATAAAGGCGCGGTTTCGATGTATCCCCGACAGAAGCGGAAGGTCGTAGGCTCGCGCATTCAGGCTGTTGAATATGCCGCAAAAGATGAAAAGTGCAAAGAACGCGCTCATGAATATCACTCCGCCGACGTCGTAGCGCACAAATGCGGAAAGCCGTCCCGAGGCGAGGAACGCGCTGCAAAGCAGCACGGTATATCCGCCCATC
>CAZSUR010000003.1:26896-29679 GCA_964610075.1 uncultured Lachnospiraceae bacterium | reverse complement strand
CGAGCCTCCCTTGTCCGCCATGTGATTCGTCGCTATATTCACAACGTCAAATCCGAGCTCGATAAGATCGTAGCCCATGTCCTGCGGGCCGTTGAAGGTAGGATAATAATCGAGCGCAAAGCCCTCTCCGCACATAAGCGTTTCCTGGTTTACAAAGGCTATATCCGCCGATTCTATAATGCTCGCCACGTCCGAATATATAGGCTTAAAGTTGTATTCTCTGCCTCCGCTCACCGCCTTTGATTTGGCGTCGCGCACTGTGCCGTAGTACACGATGTTGTCCCCGACACCCACAAACGAGGTGCGCTTTTCCTCCGGTCGCTCGAGATTTTCTATCACCGAGTCCTCGCTCTGCACCGGCTCGGTAACCGTCACCTCCGCCTTCGGCGCGATAAGGGAGCTGCCGCACGAGCAAAGGATAGCCGCGATGCAGAATATGGCAAGCAATAGCTTTAAAGGCTGTCGCCGCATGGCTGTTTTTCTCCTTTCGATGGCGGATGTGTCCGCCTCCGTTTTTAATATCCAAAAAGGGCAGGACCGCGGAGCGCGATCCTGTCCGTTTTTATGCGAGATCTTATTTCTCCGTCTGTTCTATCCACAAAAGCTTGTCGGCATACGGAAGGGTGCGCGTCCATCCCATGAAGCCACGCGACCATTCGCGAAGTCTGTGATGCTTGCGCTGCCATATGAACGCTGCCACGTTCTCGTACGAGAAGGTGCAGGTGCGCTTCTGCAAAAAGGATGACGGAAGCTGCTGCTTCAAAAATCTGAAGTATTTATAATCCTTCGTTTCATTGTACTTTAAGCGAAGCTGCTCGAGATGAGCTGTTACTCCGTTCCAATACTCAAGCTCATCGTCGTCCGGATCTATCTCGAACATATCGAGCCCGATAGGCTTTTTCGCCAACGTATGCATAGTCGAGCAGGAGTTTGCCGTCGTTCCGACCTTGTAGGTATCATACTCCGACCACCAATAGATGGGCGCGGTTATATCCACGCTGACGAATATCTGTCGCATAAACTTGCGATGCTCCGTTCCGGCGGAGATCAGCCGAGTCGCGAGCTCGAGATCCTTATCCCCTATTATATATTCGCCGTTCTCCCATCTGCTGTCGCTTCTGTCCCACGAATCAAGCGGATTTCTCATTCCGCGCAGGGCATTTTCAAAATTGAAGACCTGAGTGTTTTCGAATTTCATAGCGAGCTCCTTGTCTGTTTGTCTTTATAATTACTGGGGAAGCTTCATGTCTCCTGCCTTTACCCAGCCCAGCTTGCGAAGTGCAAGATCAAATATAAGCGTAAGCGCCGCCGGCAGAATGAAGTGCATGAGCACGACCTCGATTATCGTAACGACAAGTCCTCTCTCGGGCACCATTGCGGTGAACGCACCGAACTGACCTACAAGGCCCGAGGTTCCCATTCCGGCACCGGTGGGTGTGTTCGTCATGCCGAGCACCCTTGTCGATATCGGACCGAGCACAGCCGAGGCAAGGGTCGGAGCGATAAGTATCTGCGGCTTCTTCATTATGTTCGGCACCTGAAGCATCGAGGTTCCGATTCCCTGCGATATAAGTCCGCCGAAGCCGTTATCGCGATAGCTTGCAACACCGAAGCCTATCATCTGGCAGCAGCAGCCGACTACCGCAGCTCCTGCGGCGATGCCGTCTATACCTATCATTATGCAGAGCGCCGCCGAGGATATGGGCGCCGTCAAAGCGAGTCCTACGACCACCGAAACAATGATTCCCATAGGTATGGGAGTGAGCTCGGTCGCGCTGTTAACGAATGTTCCGAGAGCAGACATCATACCCGATATAGCCGGACCTACGAAAAGTCCTACCGCGCCGCCCGAGATTATGGTAACGGCAGGTGTGACGATTATATCTATCTTTGTTTTAGAGGCTACAAGACCGCCTATCTCCGCGCCGACGACGGCTGCGACGTAAGCTCCGACAGGGCCGCCTGCCACATAGCCTATCGCGCCGGTAACGGCGGAGGTGAAGATAACCAGCGGCTTGCCTTTAAGCCCCCACGCGACAGCGGCACCGATAGCCGAGCCGATGACCGGCGACGATGCGCCAAGCAGCTCGGTGAGCTTTGCCAGCCCCTCGAGGTGCGGTATCTTTGCTACCTGAGATATGATAAGCCCGATTATGAGAGATGAAAAGAGTCCAAGTGCCATCGCGCTCATAGCGTCGATGAAATAGCGCTTGAACAGCTTTTTGATCACTCCGACGAGCGAATTGTCCGATTTTTGCTGTGATTTCGTCTGCATTGTCCTTAAATCCTCCGAAAGTTGCGTAAAAAATTTGCTCAATCTAAAGTATACTTCATTTCCGGAAAAAATGCAACCGGTTTTTGTGTTTATTTGCCACACGGTGCGTTGAAGCAGGTGGTCAAAAGCACAATCAAGCCGTAACAAAAGCACGGAAGCACCGCGCGTCAACCCCTCGCCGGTGCCGCGCATGGGTGCAAAACAGCCCATCCGCCGCCATCGTCGCGTCATGAGTCGAAAAAGGGCGAAAAACGCTTTATTTTAAGGGATTTAAAGTGTGAAATTTATGTTAAGCTCGTTGCAATTTACTTCCATATGTGCTATACTGTACCTATGAAAATGGATTTACTTTCAATGAGCTTCGGAGAGCTCGAGGATTTTTTAATATCGCTCGGTGAGCCGAAGTACCGCGCGAAGCAGATATACCGCTGGCTCTGCCTCGGCACCGAAATAAAGGATATGACCGACATATCGCTTGCAGGACGCGAAAAGCTTGCCGATCGGGCGG
>CAZSUR010000003.1:0-26886 GCA_964610075.1 uncultured Lachnospiraceae bacterium | reverse complement strand
CTGTTTTATCCGCGTGTCGTGCGGAAGGCATCCTCTGCACTCGACGGAACGGTGAAATATCTTTTCGAGCTGCACGACGGTCAGCTTATCGAATCGGTGGTAATGCAGTACAAGCACGGCAATACTATATGCGTGTCGACCCAGGCAGGCTGCCGGATGGGCTGCCGCTTCTGCGCCTCCACCCTCGGCGGACTCGTGAGAAATCTCACCCCGGGCGAGATACTCGGGCAGATAATTTCAGCACAGAAGGAATCGGGGCAACGCATCTCCAATATAGTTATGATGGGGATAGGCGAGCCGCTTGACAACTACGACAACGTCGTAAAGTTCGTCCGCAACGTAAACGACGAGCGCGGACTTAACATAAGCTGTCGGAGGATATCGCTTTCCACCTGCGGACTTGTAGACAGAATAGACCGGCTGGCGAAGGAGGAGCTTCCGCTCACCCTCTCCATCTCGCTGCACGCTCCGACAAACGAGAAGCGAAGCGAGATAATGCCGATAAACAACCGCTTCGGGGTCGAGGAGCTGCTTTCTGCCTGCAGAAAATACTTCCTTGAGACCGGACGGCGCATCTCCTTTGAGTATACGCTGATAGCGAACAAAAACGACACGGTGCGCGACGCGGAAAAGCTCGCGGAAGTACTGTTCAAATACATGGGACGCGATATACCGTTCCACGTCAACCTCATACCGCTGAACGAGGTAAAGGAGCGAGGACTCGGACGCAGCTCGCGCGAGGCGGTAAACAGATACAAGAACACCCTTTGCGAGAAGGGGATAAACGCCACGGTGAGACGACACCTCGGCGGAGATATAGATGCCTCCTGCGGGCAGCTCAGACACGCAGGCAAAAAGTGACGATTTTTAAGTGCAGAGAGAAAGAGATCGACTCTGTGAATCCATGGAGGGATTCGTATGATTTTTTACGGCAACAGTGATATAGGAAAATGCCGACAGAGCAACCAGGACAACTTCCGGGGCGAAAGCATATCGGAGGACGTTGCGTTCTGCGTTGTGTGTGACGGCATGGGCGGAGCCAACGGCGGCAATATTGCCAGCGCCGTTGCGGCGGATCTGTTCGCAGCGGAGATAAGCAAGTTCCTTTCCGAGCTTGCGGACGAGGACAAAAAGGACGCCGAGCTGCTTCGCCGCAAAACACAGATAGCCATACGCCGTGCGGTGACCGAGGCTAACCGTGCCGTTTTCGACAAGACGACCGACAATCCGGAGCTTATCGGAATGGGCACCACCCTTGTTGCGGCTATCGTCGTCGGTGATACTCTGTTTGCGGCAAACGCCGGAGACAGCCGTCTGTACAAGATATCGGACGGAAGGATAGAAAAGCTGACAAAGGATCATTCGTACGTCCAGCATCTTATCGACATGGGCAAGATGACAGAGGACGAGGCGGAAAAGGCTCCCATCAAAAACATAATAACCCGTTCGGTCGGAAATGAGCCGGACGTCGAGGCGGACATATACGAGATGAAGCTTGACGGTGACGGCTGGCTGCTTCTCTGCTCCGACGGTCTGACAAACTACACAAAAACCTCCGATATACTGAAAACGGTCGAGAAGAAGAACCGCACCGCAAAGGAAAAGGTAGACCGATTGATAGAGCTTGCAAACGAAAACGGAGGCGGAGACAACATAACCGCCGTTCTGCTCAGCTACGGCAAGAGCGCCGAGCAGAAGTAACGCACCCGACACCAACGGGGCGCGCGCAGCTCGGAAAAAGCTTAAATTTCGGCGTGACGAAGCACACGGCTTTGTTCTCGCGCCGGGACACGAAAGGTACGGTCGTATATTATGGAATCGTTTGACAAATACATCGGTCAGGTCTTTGACCGAAGATATAAAATCGTAAGAATAATCGGTGTCGGCGGAATGGCTGTCGTTTTCGAAGCGATGGATCTCCGTCTCAACCGTATGGTAGCTATAAAGCTTCTGAAAGAGGACATCTCCCACGATGCCGCATCGGTAAAAAGATTCATTAACGAATCGAAGGCGGTATCCATGCTTTCGCATCCGAACATCGTAAAGATATACGACGTTTCGGTAAAGGATGACCTCAAATATATCGTTATGGAGCGTGTTGAAGGACTCACCCTCAAAAGCTATATGCAGAAAAAGGGAGTTCTCCCCATGGCCGAGGTGTTGAGTTACTCGGACCAGATCCTGCGCGCGCTCGAGCACGCTCACTCGAAGGGTATTATCCACCGCGACATAAAGCCGCAGAATATCATGCTGCTTAAAAACGGCGCTATCAAGGTCACCGACTTCGGAATAGCAAAGCTCCCGAACGCCGAGACCGTGACCATCACCGACAAGGCGATAGGAACAGTCTATTATATAAGCCCGGAGCAGGCAAGCGGCAAGCCGATCGATCCGCGCAGCGACCTCTATTCGCTCGGTGTAATGATGTACGAGATGGCTTGCGGAAAGCTCCCGTTCACAGCGGACACACCGGTATCGGTCGCGCTCATGCAGCTGAACGAGCAACCGAAGAATCCGCACGAGATAGTTCAAAGCATCCCCGTAGGACTTGAGCAGATAATACTGACCGCGATGCAAAAAGAGCCGTCAAAGCGCTTCCAAAGCGCGGCTCAGGCAAGAAAATACATCTCCCAGCTCCGCGCAAATCCCAAGGCGGTATTCCGCTCACGCGAGGGCATCGGCGGAGTTATATGGATAGGCAAGGGAAATGGCAAGCAGCCACAGAGTCGCTCGATGCTCCCGATAATATGCGGAGTCATGACGGCATTCCTTATCGTGATGTCGATAACGGCGGCGGTAGTGCTTCAGAAGCTGCTCACATCCAACCCCGAAAACGAGCCGTACACGGTAGAGGTGCCGGAGCTCACGCAGTCTATATACAGCGAGGAGCTTATACGGCAGTTCAACGAATCCATTTACAAGATAAACGTAGAGTATAAATTCGACGCCTCGCTTCCCGAGAACACGATAATCTCGCAGGAGCCGAAGGCAGGCGAGAGACGCAAGGTCATAAACGACAAGCAGTATTGCGAGATCACGCTTGAGGTAAGCAAGGGTGCCGAGGAGCTCACCGTTCCCGACGTTACCGTGACCGATCACCGCACCGCTGCAGCGAAGCTCCGCGAATACGGGCTCACCGTCGTCGAGGAGGAGGTCGAATCCGCGACCTTTGACAGCGGACTCGTCATCTCGACAGAGCCGGCAGCAGGTGAGACCTTGAAGGTCGGCTCGGAGATAAAGCTGTACGTCAGCCGCGGTCAGGAGCTCACGATGGTGCAGGTACCGGACTTCCGCGGATACACCGAAAAGAAGGCGTATGAAACAATGCAGGGCGACGATCCGAGCGACCCCGATCTCACGCTCGGAACGGTAACGTACAAGGAATCGACAGCATATAAAAAGGGCGAGATAGTAAGCCAGAGCCGCACAGCGTTCACCTCGGTCGTGAAGGGCACGAAGATAGACTTCGTCGTCAGCCTCGGCTCGCCCGACGAATAATAAAACCAACCCACAAAAAGGAGGAGCTCGTATGGCTACGGTAATAGTGACCGACGGAAAATACAGATCGGCAGTTGCCGCCGTGCGCTCCTTCGGAGCTGCGGGGAATACGGTCATCGTCATACAATCGGGTGCCGAGCGCACACCGGCAGCGGTGTCAAAATACGCGCACGCATCGGTAACGCTTGACCTTTCAACAAAAGCCTCGGAATATTCTGAGGCTCTTTTTGCAGCAATCGAGGCTATCGCCGCAGACTCCGGCGAGCGCCCCTGCGTTTTCCCCATCGGAGCCGACACGATCAACGTAATGTCGCGCTCCGCCGAGCACTTTTCCGAGATATGCGATTTTCTCCTCCCATCGCCCGAGGCGCTTGATGCGGCAAATGACAAGGCAAGGGTGGCAAAAACGGCAGAAAAGCTCGGGATCCCGACGCCTCCCGAATACGACTGCAACGGCGGAGCGCTCCCTCCCGAATATCCCGTGATAATAAAGCCGAGATGCGGCGAAAAGTTCGGACTCTCGGCGGCAGACAGATATATATCGGCTGAAAACGACACCGAGTTCAAGACGGCGTACGAGCGAATGGCAAGCTACGACCCCTCCCCCGTCGTACAAAAGCGGATATCGGGCGACGGAGTCGGCATCTCGCTTGTCACGGATCGCACCGGTGCTACGGCAAGCTTTATATGCCACAAAAGGATACGCGAGTATCCGATATCGGGAGGCCCGTCCTCCTGCTGCGAGTCGATATACGACGAGAAAAAGCTGCGCCAAGCCGAGCGACTGCTCTCGGAGCTCGGATATCAAGGCATCGCGATGGTAGAGTTCAAGGGCGAGTATCTGCTCGAGATAAATCCTCGCATATGGGGGAGCTATCCGCTGACGAATGTGTGTGGAAGCGACTTTGCCGAGAGCTATCTGCGCGCATCGCAATCGAACGCAAGCGGCACCGCTGCAAGCGCGGATGCAGGAGCGGACAAGCGCGGTGACATAGCGGCGGAGAGCTCGCACGATAAGACAACCTCGCCTTGTGCGAGCGACGACGGCAACGCACAAAGCAGAGCAAGCGATGACGGAAGCACGACAAGCAGCGCGAGTGCAAGCGAAACGACAGCGCCAAAATCCGGCGCAAGCGGCGAGGGCGCCGCGGCGTTGGACGAGCAATACGGCAGCGCAGCCTCAAGCGAAGCAGCCATAAGCGAGCGAGGCGACAGCGCAGCCGTGCCGGCACCACAGCCGAGCTACGCGCTCGGACGAAGGATGAACTATATCTTCTCGGATACGGCGGCAATGCTCTCGCATATGCGTCGCGGAAATATCCGACGTGCGCTCGGCGCACTCGCGGATATACTCGATCCGCGCGTAAAGGAGGGTCTGTTTTCTTTGAAAGACCCGAAGCCTTTTCTTGCGTATCTGAAAAGCAAATTATCAAGATGAGCCGCCCGGGTCGACCGGATAAAGGATGGACAAAGAAGCCATGAGCGTATACAATTTCGATCTTCATATACATTCAAGCCGAAGCTTTGACGGCAGTATGAGCCGCGACGAGATCGTGCGTCGTGCAAAGGACAAGGGTATTTCCGGCGTCGCGATATGCGACCACAACGTAAATCCGGAGTTTGATGTGCCGCGCATCGAGAACGGAGTCCTCGTTATTCCGGGAATCGAGATGTACACCGACTGCGGGCATCTGCTCGGGCTGTTTATCGAATCGGAGATAGAGCTCCCGGGCGACGTGATGGGTGTTCTGCCTCTCCGCGAAGCCGTCGAGCGCATCCACCGCGCCGGAGGTATCGCTGTAATGGCACATCCCTATCAGCGCAAGCGCAATTTCGATAAAATAGATGAGATCGTCCGATGCTGCGACGGACTCGAGATATTCAACAGCCGCGCACCAAGCGGAGTATTCTCCGCCAACCTCATGGCAAAAGCCAAGGTAGCGAGCGCCGGCATCGCGTGTGTCACCGCCGGAAGCGACGCTCACCTGAAGCGTGAGATAGGAGGAGGCATATGTCGGATAACGGCAGACTCGCTTAGTGCCGACGATATAAAATCGGCTATATTGCAGGGTCACGTCGAGACGACCGGGCGCACGTGCAGGCGCATAGATATCGCCGCAAGTCAGCTCACGCGCCACAAAAACAAGTACGGCAGGCATCTGCCTCCGAGGATACTCGCAGGCTGGATAAAGCTACTTATAATATGTATAATACGCGACATCGCGTATCCGATCTATACGTTTTTCAACAACACGTTTGCGAGGTAATGTTGCCATGACGGGAATAATAAAATGCGGCAAAAAGATCAAAGGCCGGCTTAAAAAGATAATATCACCGAGAATAAAGCCTCACGTCGGCTATTGCAGACGGATCGAGCGCGTGTGCACCGACAAGCGCATATGCGCTATGACCTTCGACGACGGGCCGATGCTGGCTCCAGCCTCGCCCGACCGTTTCTCGGGCAGAGCGATGACCGACGTGCTGCTCGACACGCTTGCGCGCTACGATGCGAAGGGCACCTTCGACGTTATAGGAAGCACAGCCGAGAACTATCCCGACCGTGCCGGAAAGATAAACACTCCCCTCTGGGGAGGAATTGCCTACGACCACTATCCGGATATAAACTGCGACGAGTATGCCGGAGTCGAGGCGGCAGGCATTATAATCGAGCGGATAATACGCGAGGGACATCAGCTCACAAATCACGGCTATCGCCATCTGCTTTTCGGCAGAAAGCCGCTCGTTTACGGCGGGCGTAAGCACCTTGAGACGTTCGAGGAGGTAGTCGAGGATATTTCTCGCCTGCACCGTCTCGTCGAGGACAGATACGGCTACACGATGAAGATGTCGAGACCGCCGCACTATGTCGACAGCATCGAGCGAGGCATCACCGCGTACGATGCGTACAATGCGCTCGGATATCAGTATCTCGCGGCATCCTTTGACGGCTGCGGATGGCTCCCGTCAAAGGCATCCGACGAGGATACCGCCCTCGCCGAGGAGGTCGAGGCTATGGTAGCGCCGCTCCGTCGTGCGCTCGAAGCCGATCCGGACGCGCTGTGCGGTCAGATAATCTTCCAGAAGGACGGCTATAACATGGGCAAGCGCACCCCCGTCGCGTACGGGCTCGAGAAGCAGCTCGAGCTGCTTTACAGCTACGGATATTCGGTCGTAACGGTGGATGAGCTGATGAAGGAATCCCCCTTTGCCGATATCGGACGAAGCGACCCCGATTTTGATAAATTCGCCGCGCTAGCAGAGAGCCGCGCGATAGCTTATACCGACAACACGCTCCACCCCGACGGTATCATGACGAAGGGCGAGCTTGCGATGCTTGCAGCATCGCGCGAGGGCGCGACCGAAGGCAGAATATCGCTTGCGCGGGCAAGCGGCATCGGTCGTCTCTCCCCCTACGCCGGAGCTATGGCAGAGCTGTGCTGCAAGGGGATATTTACACCGGAGACAGATCCCGACTCGGCGGTATCGGAGGCGGATATATCCGCACTCGAGCATATATTCGCGGAGCGACCGACAGGAGACGCAAACGGCTTCTCTCGCCGAGCGATACTGCGGTGCATAAAGACCGACCGATAAGCGAAAAGCCGAAAAATCACGCAAAAACCGGAAAAATCAAGCTTGCGGCAAGCTCTAAACGATCAACCGAGCCGGCGCGGTGATACAACAATCCGCGCGAGCGCATACGGCAGCTCCAAGGCGGAGCGTGACAATGCGCGAGCGCATATCAGGAGCATCGGAACGCTATCCGAGCGCCGTTGGAACGCTATCCGACACATCGCGCAAGCCTGCTCTCAAGCCAAAAGGCGCAGCAATGCCGGCGCGGTGGTGAGCGAGCCGAAAGGCAAAGCAAAATCGTGCGGCGCCGCGATCGGAGTGGCGGCAAAGCCGCGCTCTGTGCCGAACGGATTTAAAACGGCGATGCATCCCTCCCATTACGGTGGCGGCAAAGCCGCGCGCCGACAAAAATCAAGCAAAAGCAAAACGGAGACCGCTTTCTTTCGAAAGCAGTCTCCGTATTTTTATTTATCCGTTTAGACGAAAAGCATACAGCCCTGAGCACGAAACTGCTCTATAAGCCGATCGCACTCCTCCTCCGATATTTCAAAATAGGAGGACAGGCAGGTCTTGCACATATATTCCGTCGAGCCGCGGTTGACAAGCTTTCTGTGAAGCCCTCTTTCATCCGCGGTCAGCTCCCGACCGCATTTGATGCATTTATCTGCCATAGCGACACCGAATTACGCCTTTACCAACTTTGCGCGGAATACCTTTGCACCGTGTGCTTCAAGCGGAACAGCAACAGCATCTCTTACGGGTGCCGGATCTATCTGCTCACCGGTCATAACGTCGGTCATAAGCAGACCGTAGCCGGAGGTCGAGGGGATTCCTGCCTCGCTTATGAACATCGGGATAGTAGCAGGCTTGTCGCTGAGGTTGAAGAAGCCGACTGCGTACTCACCGTCTGCAAGATGACGGAAGAATACCTTATGCTCGTCCTTGAGCCACTGGCTCGTGAGCTCGATAACACCACGCGCCTCGGGATCCTGGTTGATTCTTATAAGCTCCTTGTTTGTAACAAGCGCCTTTGTTTCGGGAGTCATGTTACGAACGTCGCAGCCGAGCATAAGCGGAACTCCGAAGAGGCACCAAAGCATGAACTGCATTCTGTAATCAACATCGTTTCCGCCTTCGCTTCCGACGTTACCCTTACCGTACATTCCGACGGTCATCATGTCCATGTCGTTATAGCATCCGGGAGCGGACGTGCCGAGCTTCGGAGCCTGCGACATAGCTATATCGGTGAACGACTTGAAGTTGTCGAATATATCTCCGGTCGAACGGTACATATGTATGCCTACGGAGCGTGCCCAGCTCCAAACATCGTCGCTTCCCCAGTTGCACGCGGAGAAGAGGATCTCTCTGCCGCTTGCCTTAAGAGCTATACCCATTCTGCGGTAAAGCAGGGGGCCGTCGGAGTTGGTGGGCTTAAAGCAGAAGTCGTACTTAAGGAAATCGCAACCGTACTCTGCAAAAGTTTCAGCATCGAGGAACTCGTGATCGAAGCTTCCGGGATATCCGGCGCAGGTCCAAACTCCGGCGCAGGAGTATATACCGAACTTAAGATCCTTCGAGTGAACGTAGTCACTTACTACCTTCATTCCGTTCGGAAACTTCTCCTTGCTCGGTACGATCTTTCTCGTTACCGGATCACGGCGCTTCTCCGACCAGCAGTCATCTATTACAAGATACTCGTAGCCTGCATCGCGAAGTCCGTTGTCGACCATAGCGTCGGCAGTCTCACGAATAAGCTGCTCGTTTATATTCTCTCCAAACGTGTTCCATGTGTTATAACCCATAGGTGGTCTTTGTGCTAACATAGGTTTCTCCAATCTCAATGTTGTTTTTTTGATCGTCGCGCGGTATAAAGTCTGTAAAACGCCGAGCAACAACCCCACTATATCATAATCCAAATCGAATGTCAACAGAAATTCGAAAACAAAAAAACAATATTTTTTTGCACGAAAATCAGCCGACGTCTGCCGGAAAATTAGCCGTCGAAATGCCGCCTCCGATACCCTGCGAAAGTCTCGAACAATACGGTGACAAATCCCTGCGATACCGAGCAAAGCTCGGACGATGCGACGTTGTGCCGGCACCGTGTAAGCGAGCTGATAATAACATCGTGGGCACCGTCATCACCACTTCCATAGCATCCGATAACCGTCGCACGGACGACACTTAAAGTCCGCTGCGTCGAATGCAGCTCCGACGAGAGCGACAATATGCCATTTCAACGGTGCAAGCCGTTGGCACCCACAAGCAGTACATAATGCACCGCGCGGCAAGCGCTCCGATGATGCCGGACAGCACATCTCCGCCGCAGTTGTCGCTACCACTGCGATCGTCGTCACCGTTGCGCTTGTCACCGCCATTGCTATTGTCGCTACCATTACGGTTATCGCTACTACTGCGGTTGTCGCTGCCACCGCAGCCTTAATCCACAACGCAGCCGATGCAATCGGCTATCTCATGCGCCAACGCCGAGCGCGAACCGTAGCGCTCCGCCGCCGCCTCGCCTGCGAGCCCGTGCAGATACGCTCCTGCCGATGCCGCATCGAATATGTCTCCGCCGAGAGCGGCAAGCGCTCCGATGATGCCGGACAGCACATCTCCGCTGCCGCCCTTTGCCATAGCGGAGCAGCCGGAGAGATTTATCATGCTCCGCTCGCCGTCGCAGATCACGCTTCGCGCATCTTTAAGCACGCACACGATACCGTTTCGCGCGGCATAGTCGGAGGCGACCGCGATCGGGGACGCCTTTATGTCACGCACCGGAGCGCCGATAAGCCTCGACATCTCGCCCGGATGCGGAGTTATCACCGTCGGCACCGACGGATATTCAAAATCCGCGCGCTCCGATATTATATTCAGCGCATCCGCATCTATCACGATAGGCGAGCTGACCTCGTTCATCACCGTTTCGAGTATGCGCTTCGAGCTCTCAGATCTGCCCATGCCCGGGCCTATCACCACCGAGTCCGCAAGCTCAAGCTCGCGGCAAAGCTTCTTCTTTATATGCTCTCCGTCGCTGTAGCTGACAACTATCGCCTCGGGCAGAAGGGTCTGAAGTATCGTTCTGTTATCCTCATGCGTGAATATCTTCACAATGCCGGCACCGCTTCTGTACGCACCGAGCGCGGATAGATACGCCGCTCCGCACACGCCCGAACTTCCTGCAACGATAAGCACCTTGCCGAAATCTCCCTTGTTCGAGTTGCGCTTCCGCTTGGGGAACAGATATGGTATATCCGCGCGCTCGTACGCCGAGCATGGAATATGCGAGAGCGCCGTCAGCTCAACGCCGATGTCGCGCACGTCAAGCTCGCCCACAGCCTCGGAGCCGGGATAAAGCAGCAATCCTCTCTTCGGATACGCGAAGGTCACCGTTTTGTCCGCGTTTACCGCGCAGCCGCACTCGGCTCCCGTGTCGGCTGATATGCCGGACGGGATATCTATCGAGAAAACGTAGGCGCCTGACGCGTTGATGCCGGCTATCGCCTCCGCTGCCGCGCCCTCGACCCGGCGCGAAAGGCCTGTACCGAAAAGAGCGTCTATTATGACCGAATATCCGGAAAAGACGATATCACCGTCGACAAACACGACACCCTGTCGCTCCGCCTCGTCTGCTATCTCGCCAAGCTCGTGTGAGAGGCGATCGCGCCCGAGCGGCAGATACACCGAGACATCGCAGCCCCGCTCGCGCAGCATCCTTGCCGCTATCATTCCGTCGCCGCCGTTGTTTCCGCCTCCGCAGACCGCGAGCACGCGCCCCGGCTCCGGCTTAGCTTCGACAAGCGATGCGACAGCCTCACCTGCAGCTCGCTCCATAAGCGTGCGCGACGGCACTCCGTGCTCGATCGTGAATGCATCGCACCGTCTCATCTCCTCGGAATTCAATATCTGTATCACCGACGTTCCCCTCCGTCAAAATAAATTTTCTTCGTTTACTTATATCATTCTATCATAAGCGTAGATATTTTCAAGCACGTCTTAACAATTATTTTACATATTTTTTCGAAAATCCATTGAAAAGAATACCATTTTGGTATACAATATGTTTGGAAAAATTTTATCTATGTAGAAAGAAGATATAAGCAGTGAAAAAATTGATATACGCAGACAACGCGGCGACGACCTCCGTCTCGCCCGAGGTGCTTGAGGTAATGATGCCCTTCTTTACCGAGCGGTACGGAAATCCGTCCAGCCTTTACAGCATAGGCAGAGAGAACGGCCGCACAGTTGCGGAAGCAAGAGCAAAGATAGCCTCCCTGCTCGGCGCAAAGCCGTCGGAGATATACTTTACCGCATCCGGCTCCGAAGCCGACAACTGGGCGATAAAGGGAGCGGCGTACGCTTCGCGCAAAAAGGGAAAACACATAATAACCACCGTTTTTGAGCATCACGCGGTGCTTCACACCGTAAAAGCTCTTGAAAAGGAGGGTTTTGAGGTAACATATCTCGAGGTTGACCACGACGGACAGATATCCCCCGAGGCATTTGAAGCAGCTATCCGCCCCGATACCATCCTTGCGGCGGTAATGTATGCAAACAACGAGATCGGCTCGATACTTCCGATAAAGGAGATGGCACAAGCAGCTCACAAGCACGGAGTGCTCTTCTTCACCGACGCCGTACAGGCTGTCGGAAACATCCCCGTAAACGTAAAAGAGCTCGGAGTTGATATGCTCTCCCTCTCGGGACACAAGATACACGCTCCGAAGGGTATCGGCGCGCTTTATATCCGCAACGGACTGAGAATAAACAACCTGATCGACGGCGGAGGTCAGGAGCGCGGCAAGCGCGGCGGAACCGAGAATATCGCATACATCGTCGGACTCGCGCGTGCACTCGAGATCGCAATCGAGCAGCTTCCCGACTACGAAAGGGTAGCAAAGCTGAGAGATCGCCTTGCCGAAGGAATAAAGAAGATCCCGCACTCTCACATAAACGGCGGAATGGAGCACAGACTGCCCGGAAATATAAACGCGGCGTTCGAGTTCATCGAGGGTGAAAGCCTTATACTCCTGCTTGATATGGCAGGCATATGCGCCTCCACCGGATCCGCGTGCTCGACCGCTTCGCTTGAGCCGTCGCACGTGCTGCTCTCGATAGGGCTGCCGGTAGAGATAGCTCACGGCTCGCTCAGAATATCGCTCTCGCACGAGAACACCGAGGAGGACGTCGATTACATTCTCGAGCAGCTTCCGAAGATAGTTCAAAGGCTTCGCGACATGAGCCCTCTGTACAACAAATAAACGAAAGGACGTATATATAATGGATTACAGCGAAAAAGTAATGGAGCATTTTGCCAATCCGCGCAACGTCGGAGAGATCGAAAATGCCGATGCCGTAGGCGAGGTAGGAAACGCGACCTGCGGAGACATAATGAGAATATATTTGAAGATAGAGGACGGCATCATCGTAGACGTAAAGTTCAAGACCTTCGGCTGCGGTGCCGCTATCGCGACATCCTCTATGGCTACCGAGCTTATAAAGGGCAAGCCGATCGAGGATGCGCTCAAGCTCACGAATAAGGCTGTCGTCGAGGCGCTTGACGGTCTGCCCCCCGCAAAGCTTCACTGCTCTGTGCTTGCCGAGGAGGCAATAAAGAGCGCTATCGCAGATTATTACAAGAGAAACGGCATCGAGAGCGACATCGACACCGGATGCAACGGCTGCTGCAGCTGCTGCTCTCACGCTCACGAGCACGGCATGGACGGAGAGTAATACTCACTCCCACCGAAACGGAGGCTTGATTTTATGAAGAAAAGATATACCTATAAAAACCGCGGTACCTGCTCGAGCGAGGTCAGCTTTTCGCTTGAGGACGGAGTGATATCCGAGGTATCCTTCCGCGGCGGCTGCAACGGCAATCTCCAGGGGCTGTCAAAGCTTGCCGAGGGAATGAATGCGGAGGAGCTCACACAGCGGCTTTCGGGTATACGCTGCGGAATGAAGCCCACCTCCTGCCCGGATCAGCTCGCAAAGGCTGTCACGGCGGCGCTGAGCGAGGAAGCCGGAGCTTAAATCCGCTCAAGGGCAAAGATACAGCGAAATTAAGGCAAGACCACATGCGGTCTTGCCTTGTTTTTTGCGTCAAGCTAAAGCGCGCGCTGTATTTCAAGCAATAGTAAAGCAGGGCAGAAGGAGGGCGCGAGACACAAAAGCTCACGCAATAACGCGCCGAGCGCTCATCGGTCAACAAGCTCCGCCGCTCACGCGGTAAAGCAGCGAGGCGGCGGCATAAAAATAGAGAGGAGCTAAGTGCGAGCGTGACAAAGCGGCGAAAAAAGCGAGCAGAACAAAGTATGAGCCGCGCGCCGAAAGCTACTCGTCCCTTGCTTAAGTCAAAATCGAGGCAAAGTGATGAAAGCGGCACAAAAAGAGGTCTGCCAACATCCTCCCAAAGCGCAATCGACGGCAAGGCGTACCCGTCTCACCCAAGCGGAGCCTTTGAAGCCCCGACAAGCGCACAAAAGTTAGAGTTTTTTCGAATTTCGGCATCGAGAGGGGTGCAAACATCGAAGTGTTTGCGCCGATACCGCCGAAACGATACCGCACCGCGCAGGCAAAGCAGCCACCGGGCGCTGCGGTTTGCCGCGCCATACAAGCTCAAGCCTGCCAAACGCAAAACGGTGAAGCACCGCTCTGATGCTTCACCGTTTTTCTTATTATATGCGTTTTTATGCAGCTCTGCCGAAGCAAGAGCACGTTTTCATTAAAAATGCTCGAAAAGTCCTGCCGGGCACTTCGGGAACGCTCTGAAGAAATCGTTTGCATCGTTCTTCAGCTCAACTCCCTCAAGGAACTGTGCGTTAAAGCTGTTGTACTCGTCATAGCCGTAAAGCATCTGCGTGAACGCAGGCATATCGGCGGAGAGATCGTAATCCGCGGTGTCGGCAAGCTTCTTAACGATGCCCTCGCCGTCGCCGTACGAAACCTCGTATACACCCTTTGTGAAGTCAAGGAAGTCGTTTACCTTTACGGTGAACTTACCCTCCTCCTTCGGGTACTTGTTAGCCTCAAGGATAGCCTTTACGTCAAGCACACGAGCCATTACGTCCGGGACGAGCGTATACGTTGTGTGTATGTAGTGACGGAGGGTCATCTCGACCTCGGGGCTCATTGCGCAGTTGGAGATCTCGATGGTATCCATCTCGCCCTCGAACATACGGAGGAAGCTGAATATCTCCTTCAGCGCTTCGGGAGTCGTGAACGCGATCTCATCTACCGTGAGAACGCCGTTTATCATCTGGTTTACCCAGAACTGATTCGATACGGTGTATTTGATATATCCGGTAGCCTCTCCCTTTGCATCATAGTAGATGTAGGTATTTTTATCGCCGGTGTGCTTCTTGCCGTTTACGGTGAAGTGACTGTCGTCGAAACGGCGGAACATTATGTTTCTGTTCTCCGCAAACTTTTCATATACCGCGATAAGATCGGCTGTCTGCTCGTCTGTATCGTATCTTACAAGATTGCAATGGCGCGGAACGAAATCCAGCTTGCTTGTCGGGAAGCGAAGGATCCTGTGATCACTTATCTTCTCGTATCCGAACATACGGTAGTAGGAGGTGGAAAACGGATGCAGCATAGCTACTACCCAGCCCTCCTCCGGAGCCATTTCAAGCATCTTGTTGAACATTTTGCGGACGTTTCCTCCGCGGCGATTGTGAACGGGGGTAGCAACTCCGCCCGCTGTAAGTGTTTTAAGATATTTTCCGCAGTAACGGCTGTCGCATACGCCGAATCCGCCGGTAGAAAGATGCTTTCCGGTTTCGTCGTCAACTGCCGCAACCGAGAAAGTCGAGTAAAATTTACTGTCTTTACGATCGATTATTTTAATAGTTGCGCTCATAATCTCTGTTTCCTCCGATGAGTTTGTTTTTCTATAATAATTATACATGATGAAAGATATCCCGTCAAGTAAAAGACGATTTTATCGGACGATTATTTTCTGTCCTTCTTCGACTGCGAATAAAGCCACTCGAAAACGTCCGAATCGTCGTATACCGGATGCCATACCTCATGCGCAACACCCTCGTACATTCTGAGGGTAGCGTTGCCGCCGGCATTGTTCACCGCATCCACCATGAGTTTAGAGTATATCGGCGGCACAAGCGTATCGCAGTCACCGTGGAAGGTGCGTACCGGCACTCCGGCAAATCCTATACGCTCGGCGCGCCAGGACATTCCGCCTCCGCACACGGGCGCGAGCGCCGCGAAATAGTCGGGATAGAGTATTCCCATCTCCCACGTGCCGAAGCCTCCCATGCTGACGCCGGTCATGGTTATTCTGTCGCGGTCGATGTTGTATCTTTCGACCGTCTGCTCGATAAGCTCCATAAGCTCGTCGGTTATATTGTTCCAGGTTATCTCTTCTGTAATTATCTGCGGTGCGAGTATGACCGCGCGTATACCCTTATATTCCGGATCGACCGAGAAATACTTGCAGGGACCGTATTTCATAAGCACGGTGGGATCGTCCTTGCGCTCGCCTGCTCCGTGAAGCGATACGATGAGCGGAAGGCTCTCCTTTTCCGGGTCGTGATCCTTCGGTGTGATCGTAATATAGTTCAGGCAAACGTCGCGAGTGCCGCTCGCCTTGAATTTTTCTGTCATCATTTGGTCGGGACTCCTTTTAAATATCAAAATGCTATCACCGAATTATACAACATAATCGCCGTCGTGTCAACCGAAAGCGACGGCAATGCCGCGCGCCGGAGGGCAGCGAAGCGGAGGTGGTGAGGCGTGTAGCGGCGCGGTTGCTCGCAGCGAGGCAAGGCGAGGCGTCGGCGCAGGCGGTGCTTCGACACACCCCGATTCACAAGTGCTCCGCCAAAACTTGACGAAGCATAGCTATAACCGCAGCAAGTGCCAATGTAACAGATTTTCGACAAAAAACGCAAGGCGACACCGATGCTTGCGGCGCGTCTCCGATTCACAAAAGTCACGGCACATCATATAATGATATCAAAACGGCAGAGCGCCGCTTACCGTGGGAAAGGAATGATTGTATGTGCAAAAGCCGTATGCTATGCCGGCTCATCGGGATAGTGATACTTGCGTTCGGTGCGGGGATATTTCTTACTTTTTTCCTTCCTGCACGGATTCTCGTCGTGCTTGAGGCATCGGTGCTTGCCGCATCGGGTCTTACCTACCTGCTTCAAAAGTAAATTCGCTACGTAACGGAGGAATCGGTATGAAGGTCGTTATATGGAAATCCCCGAGGCTGCTTGTCCCTATTCTTCGCAGCTTTTTTCATATCAAGAAATAGGCATACGACAAAAGCCCGGGCGGACGAAACACTCCGCTCGGTCTTTTGCTTTTTCGTTTGCCGCGCACGGCAGAGCGCACTCCGGAGTGCGCAAAAAGCGACCGGACGACGTCAGATCGCTTTTTTATGTTCGCTTTTGCGTTCGTTTTCGCATTTGAGCTTGATTTGCGCGGCTCAAACGGCGCGTATGATATCGCCCTCTTTTACCTCAAACGGAACGTCTATCGAAAACTCCATCAGCGGATGCGGAGCCGCCTCTATCTCGTTTCCGTCCGCATCTCGCAATCCCGCACAAACGAAGCTGCGTCCCACCTGCCCGGGAGTTATAAGCTCGAGCGTATCACCCACGCTCAGCTTATTTCGCTGAATAAAGGTCGCGCGCCCCGTCGTCTCGTCATAGCTTGCGGCTCGTGCTATATATGCCTTCTCGCGTATATAGCCGGGCTGGGTAACGAGCTGCGCGTTTTCATGCGGCGAATCGAAATAATAGCCGGTGCAATACTCTCTGTGGCTGACGCTTTCAAGCTCCTCAAGCCATCTCGGATCATAGCGATAGCCGGAGGGATCCGCCGCATACGCGTCTATCGCCATGCGATAGGCGTTGGTCGTCACCGCAGCGTAGTATTCGCTTTTCATGCGTCCCTCTATCTTAAAGCTGTCTATTCCGCTTTCCATAAGCTCAGGGATATGCTCTATCATGCACATATCCTTACTGCTCATGATAAAGGTTCCGCGCTCGGTCTGCTCGACCGGGAAGCGCATATCCGGGCGCTTGACCTCCTCTATCTCATAGGAGGTGTACTCCCAGCGGCAGGGCTGAGCGCACATTCCGCGGTTCGCATCCCGTCCGGTGAGATAGTTTGAAAGCAGGCATCTTCCGCTGAAGCTCACGCACATCGAGCCGTGGATAAACGCCTCGAGCGACACCTCGCGCGAGGTGTTCTTGCGTATCGTGCGCATCTCGTCCATCGTGAGCTCGCGCGCGAGCACCACCCGCCTGCAGCCCATCCGCAGATACGCCTCGCAGGTGTTTGCGCTGACAGCTCCGGCTTGTGTCGAAACGTGAAGCTCCGCCGATGGGAGTATCCGCCGGCAAAGCTCGATCACCCCGAGATCCGCGACGATAAGCGCGTCCACCGGGATCCCCTCAAGCTCGCGGAGGTATTCCTCAAGCTCGGCATACTCGTCGGTGCGCGGAGAGATGTTCAGCGTAAGATACACCTTTATCCCTCTCGCGTGAGCATAGTCGACCGCCTGCGCCAATTCTTCGATTGTAAAATTGTCCGCCGCCGCACGCATTCCGAAGCGTCTGCCGGACAGATATACGGCATCGGCGCCGTAAAGTATCGCCGATTTCATCTTCGTAAAATTACCGGCAGGGGATAAAAGCTCGCACATAGATAAAAGCTCTCCTTTGGGTATGATCACTTACTGTATTTGTCGGCAAACTGCTCGCCGCAGCCGTACTTCTCGTAAACGTAGTCGATGTCCTTGTCACCGCGACCGGAAAGGCAGGTGAGTATAGAGCCCGACGGATGCTCCTTTGCGTATTTTATCGCATATGCGACCGCATGAGCACTCTCGATGGCGGGAATTATTCCCTCATATTTCGAGAGCAGGAAGAACGCCTCCATCGCCTCCTCGTCGGATACGGCGACGTAGTTGACGCGTCCCGTGTCGCGCAGATACGCGTGCTCGGGGCCGACTCCGGGATAGTCGAGTCCGCTTGCGATCGAGTATACGGGCAGCGGCTCGCCCTTCTCGTTCTGGAGGAGATAGCTATCAAAGCCGTGAAGTCTTCCCTTTGTTCCGAAGCGCATCGTTGCGGCGTGATCTCCCGCCGCCTCTCCGCGGCCGAGCGGCTCAACGCCGTATATATCCACCGGATCCGAAAGGAAGGGGGTAAACATACCGAGCGAGTTCGAGCCTCCGCCGACGCAAGCGCATACGGCGTCCGGCATGATGCCGGTCATATCAAAGAACTGCTCTCTCGCCTCGATTCCTATGATCGATTGGAAGTCGCGCACCATCTTCGGGAACGGATGCGGGCCGAGAGCCGAGCCGATGCAGTATATGGCGTTATCGTATTCATTCAGATACGCCTCGAACGCCGCGTCGACCGCCTCCTTTAAGGTTTTGAGCCCGTGCGTTACCGGGATGACGTTAGCGCCCAGCATCTTCATACGTATTACGTTAGGATGCTGCTTCTCGATATCGACCTCGCCCATGTATATGTCACATTCCATGCCGAAATATGCTGCGGCGGTCGCAAGCGCAACGCCGTGCTGTCCGGCACCGGTCTCCGCGATGAGCTTCTTTTTGCCCATATACTTCGCAAGCAGTCCCTCACCCATGCAATGATTGAGCTTGTGCGCTCCGGTATGGTTGAGATCCTCACGTTTAAGGTATATCTGGCAGTTTCCGAACAGCTTCGAGAGTCGCTCGCAATGATATACGGGGGTAGGTCTGCCCTGAAACTCCTTGCGGATGCGGCGCAGCTCGCTTATAAACTGAGCGGAGTGGCATATCGCCTCGTAGGCATCATCCGCCTCCTTGAAGGCAGGGATAAGCTCCTCCGGAAGATAAGCTCCGCCGTATTCTCCGAAATATCCGTCCTTTGACGGAAATTCCTTTAGATAATTTTCAAAATCGCGGTATTTATTCATCTGTTTTTAGCTCCTTTTTTCGACGCACGCGGCAGCTTGTTTTTATTGTGCGAAAACGTGCGCGCGGCATATGCCGACGGGTATAAAAGCTTCGATCGCATCGAAGTATTTTCATTATATCACAAACTTTCGCCCGGCGCAACGGATGCGCGCTTTTTATTCGTCATCTCTTGCTTTTCGAGCGAAAATAGTGTATCATATACGAGACGTAAAGACAGAATGATAAGGAATAATAACTTATGAAATACGTAGAAATATACACCGACGGAGCCTGCAGCGGAAATCCCGGCCCCGGCGGATACGGAGCTATATTGGTATATCAGGGCAAGGAGCTTGAGCTGTCCGAGGGCTATGCGAAGACCACCAACAACCGCATGGAGCTCCAGGCGGCGATAGCGGCGCTCGAGGCGTTAAAGGAGCCGTGCGAGATAACGCTCACCTCCGATTCGAAATATCTGATAGACGCGATGGTGCTCGGATGGGCGGAGAAATGGCAGCGCAACGGCTGGAAGAAGGCGGACAAGAAGCCTGCTCTAAACCCTGATCTGTGGGAGAAGCTGCTCGCGCTCTCCAAGGTGCACAAGATAAACTACGTATGGGTGCGCGGACACGTGGGACATCCGTACAACGAGCGTTGCGACAGACTCGCCGTTGCAGCGGCTGAAAAGGCAAAGAAAAAATAAAATTCGATAATAAAGACGTCACTCCGACGTCTTTTATTTTTTTGCAAAACAGAAAAAGACTTCCTTGTATTATAATCTCCCAAATGTTCAAAATAATAACGAGCCGTTTGTATAATAAAATGCTATTAAACTGCAAAAGGACGGTGTTAAAGGATGAATATAGCGGAAAAAGCAAAGGATCTTTACGATTCAAAGAAAAACGGAGACGGATATAAGCTTACAAACGATTGCTCCGTCTCGATGAAGCTCCACAAGAAGTCCTCACCCGAGTCAGCGGTGTGGAAGACCGACACCTCGGCAAAGATGAGCTTCGATGCGGTGGATCTCGCGATCGCCGCCGCAGCTGTCGGAGTTATAGGCATTGCGCTCGGCATCATAGGCGTAATAAAGCATATCTGCAAATAAAAACGGAAAAGATCCACCTCGAGCCGATACCGGTTTGGGGTGGATCCGTTTTCTTATTTTTTAACGCAGCGGATATACAGCGAGAGCTCCGCTCTGCCCTGCGTGCAGGGCGAAAAACGCGAGCACCGCCACTCCGAGCAGAATGCGATACACGGCAAACGGAGTAAAATCCCGCTTTTTGACGTGCTCGCAGAGAAAGCCTATTGCGACAAAGGACACAAGAAAAGCCGAGGCGGCTCCAAGCGCGAGTATTACGAGCTCAAACGGCGCAAAGCCGAGCCCGAAGTCGAGGATGCGAAGAAGCGACTCCCCTGCCATCACCGGCACGGCGAGAACAAAGGTAAACTCGGTCGCCGTCGCGCGACTGAGACCGAGCATCAGTCCTCCGACTATCGTCGCGCCCGAGCGCGACGTCCCCGGAAACACCGCCGCCACAAGCTGAAAGCAGCCGATAAGCGCGGCTTGAGACGCGGTTATATCCGCGCACGAGCCACCGCTCGGGGAGCTGCTTTTTAATCTGCGCTCCGCCAAAAGAAACAGTATTCCCACAAGAATGAGCATGACCGCAACAGTAGTCGGGCTGTAAAAGCGGTCGCCCACCACCGGATCGAGCACAAGCTTATATACAACACACGGGATGCAGGCGACGGCAACGTTCCGCCAAAGCCTTATCCCATCATGGCAAAGCGCGAGCCGTCCGTGCGATACCGACAGCGGAATGATCCGCCGTCTGAACACTATCGCCGCCGCGAGCACGGCGCCGAGCTGCACCGTCACGAGAAATACGTCCCAAAGCTCGCCCGATACCTTCATCGGAAGCAAAGCGGAGAGTAGGATAAGATGTCCGGTGCTGGATATAGGCAGCCACTCGGTTATCCCCTCAAGCACTCCGTACATTACCGCCTTTGTAAGCTCGATGAAGGTATGCATTGGCAAAAAGCTCCTTACTTCCTTATGCCGAAGCGAAACTCGGTCGTGTGATCCCAGACCTCGTTTTTATGCAGGACACAAGAGATAAAGTCCGGCCGATTGGGAGAGTTCGGCGCAAATTGCGTCTCGATACATACCGCGGTGAACGGAGTCTGCGGTACGCCTCCCTTGAAGGGAACATCTCCGTCAAGACCTCCTGCCGTATAGATCTGCGTTCCCGGCATATCGGTATATACACTCACCTCTCGCTTCGAGTTTGGCGAGTAAACAAGTCCTCTGTATCTAAGCGTTCCATCGTAATCACCGAACACAAAATGATGGTCGAGCGGAATGCCTATCGCGCGTTCCTCGGTGAAGTCAAAGTCTGTTCCGGCGACCTTCTTCGGCGCTCCCTCCGGGATAAGCCGATCGTTTACGTCGCAGTATTCGTCCGCGCAAAGAAGCATTCTGTGCTCGAGCACGCAGCTTCCCTTATCGTAGCCGTCCAGATTAAAATATGAGTGATTTGTCAGATTTATGACGGTATCCTTGTCGGTGCGAGCAAAATATCTTATTCTAAGCTCGTTCTGCTCGGTAAAGGTATAGCTTACCGTCACGTCAAGCGTTCCGGGATATCCCTCCTCACCGTCGGGAGAGGTATAGGAGAAGTCTATCGACGCCTCGCCCTCAGTGTTTGCGCGCACGTCTGCCGACCAGAGCTTTCGGTCAAAGCCCTCGCGTCCTCCGTGAAGCGAGTCGATGCCGTTCGAGTTTTTATAAAGCTCGTATCTTACCCCGTTAAGGGTGAATTCGGCGTTCTCTATACGGTTTCCGACCCTTCCGATGGTAGCGCCCTGATAGGACAAGTCGCGAAGATAGTCGGAGGCGCGGTCAAAGCCGCAAACTATATCGTCAAGTCTGCCATCGGCATCGGGGAGTCGCAGGCTCCTTATTCTTGCGCCGAGTGTAAGCACCTCAAGCGAAGCTCCGCTCGAATTCGTTATCGTATACGACCATACATCCCCTTTTTCGGGTATGCTTTCAAAAAGCTTTTTGTCTATTCTCATTTTATATCCTTCCCTTCGGTTATTTTCCAACGCAAAATCTTGAAAATATCTCGGCGGTTATCTCCTCCGCCACGGCGCGTCCGTCCACCTCACCGAGATGCGCAAGCGCACGCTCGGCGTCAAAGCCGGCAACGTCGGCGGTAAGTCCGCCGCGTATAGCTTCGAGCGCCGCCGCGATATCCTCACACGCTCTTTTCACCGCTGCGTTCTGGCGCGCGTTCGAGATCAGCGCCGTTTCGTTATAGTTTATCTTTCCATCGGTGTAAAGGCCCTCGATAAACGCAAGAAGCTCGGATACACCGTCGCCGCACTCGGCGCTCACCTCGAATACTCCGTCACACTCACCGAGCAGCGCCGTGTATTCCTCCCTGTGCGAGAGGGCGGTGTCGGATACGCGGTCGCTCTTGTTCAGCACCGCGACAACGGCAGCTCCGTCGCGCGCCGCAGAGATGCTTTGTGCTGCCTCCGCGTCGTCCGCGCACGGAGGCTCGCTTATATCAAATACCGCAAGTATCAGCTCCGCCTCGTCCAGCTTTTTAAGCGAGCGCTCGACACCGAGCCGCTCTATCTCGTCCGATGCGCGGCGGATGCCCGCAGTATCGCTTAGCCGCAGCATAACGCTTCCGGCAAACGCACGCTCCTCTATCGTGTCGCGCGTCGTTCCGGCAACGTCGGTAACGATGGCGCGATCATCCCCGAGTATACGGTTGAGCAGCGCCGATTTTCCGACGTTCGGCCGTCCTGCAAGCACGGTGGGTATACCGCTTCTTATCGCACGTCCGGTACGATAGGTCGAAAGCAGCCTGTCAAGCCGTGCGAGTATATCACCGAGGCTCGCCTCCATCTCGCTCTCGTCCATGTCGCGCAGATCCTCGTCCGGATAATCTATATATGCGTATACCGATGCGAGCACCTCGCGTATGCGCCCGCTTATCCCCTCGATCTCTCTCGATAATACGCCGCGGCTTCCGGCGGAGGCGAGCTTGAGCTGCTCCTCCGATTCCGCGTCTATTATATCAATTACCGCCTCTGCCTCCGACAGCCCGAGCTTGCCCGAAATGTATGCGCGCTTGGTAAACTCGCCGGGCTCAGCCGGCTCGGCTCCCGCCTCGTATGCCGCGCAGAGCACGCTTTGAGCTATAAGTATTCCGCCGTGGCAGCTTATCTCCGCGGTATCCTCCCCCGTATACGATGCAGGGGCACGGAACAGAGTAAGCACACCCGTGTCTATGACCTCGCCGCCACGCAATATCTCACCGTATACCGCACGCCTTGCTTCAAGCTCGTGCACCGCTCCGCCCGAGCACGCTCTGAACATCCGCTCAGCTACCCCGACAGCGTCCGGCCCGGATATGCGGATCACCGCTATACCTCCGCGCCCGATGGGGGTCGATATCGCGGCTATCGTACTGTTTGTCAGCATAATAATACTTCCTTTATAAATAAAGTCGCCTTTTGCGATTTCTGTGGAAAAGCTTGTGGAATATGTGGATAAAGCACATCCGCTCTTAGGGCAAAATCGCGTGTCGGCAGGCAAAGCACACCGACACGCTCATAGTTTTGCTAAGCTATCCGCCGCCATCACTCGGACAGATGCGGTATCGAATAGTTTATCTTCGTCACCTCGCCGCCGCGAATATAGACCCTCGGCACGCGCTTTGATATTCCGCAGATAACGTCATAGCCTATCGTACCGGAAAGTCTGCCTACCGTGTCCGCACTTATAAAGCCGTCCCCGTCGTAGCCGAACAGCACCGCCTCATCGCCTGCCTTACATTCAGGCAGATCGGTAACGTCTACCATAAGCTGATCCATGCATATCCTGCCGAGGATAGGCGCTTCCTTTCCGCACACAAGCACGCTTCCGCCGTCGGAGAGCTGCCTCGGTATGCCGTCGGCATATCCTGCGCAAAGGGTCGCGACCCTGCGCTCGCTTTGGGCGGTATATGTGTGACCGTAGCTTACCGATTCGCCCGGACGGAGCGTCTTTACATACGCAACGCGAGTTTTAAGCGTCATCGCCTGGCGCAGCTCACCCCCCTCGGCATACACCTCGTCGGAGGGACGGAGTCCGTACAGTATTATTCCGGCTCGCGCCATATCGTAGCGCGGCGAAAGATGCAGTATCGCGGCGCTGTTGTACATATGCAATATCGGCACATCGAGCTCCGCTTTGAGCTTGGTCGAAAAATCATCGAAGCGTTGAAGCTGCAGCTCGGTATACTCGGGATCGAGCTCATCCGCCGATGCGAAATGGCTGAACAGCCCCTCGCACTCGATTCCGGGAAGCGCCGCCATCCGCTTTATCTCCTCGATTCCGCGCTCGTCCGCCGGAACACCGATGCGTCCCATGCCGGTATCGACCGCGAAGTGCACCTTTACCGTTCTATGCATACTTTCCGCAAGCGCGGAAAGCGCCGTCGCATCCTCGTATGAGAAAAGGGTCAGCCGTATATCATACTCGATCGCCGGTCGGTAATCTCCGTGCGGAACGTAGCCGAGTATGAGTATCGGCGTTTTGATGCCGCTCTCGCGCAGCTCCGCCGCCTCGTCCGCCGCCGCAACAGCGAAGAAATCGGCGTGAGCGTCAAGCTCGCGCGCGATCTCGGGTGCGCCGTGCCCGTACGCATCCGCCTTTATAACGGCAAGCAGCTTTATATCCGATGGCAATCTTCTCCGCACGGCGGAAAAGTTGCCGTTTATTGCGTCAAGGTCGATCTCCGCCCATGTGCGCAGAGATCTCGTGGCCTCTTTTATACTCATTTGGAGGCTCCTTCCGAGAGCGCCTTTTCATGCGGCTCTCCGGAATTCGGCACGACCGTCACGTCGGTCTTTACCGACTTCAGTACAAAATGAGTCTTTGTGCCCTGCACTCCGTCCATGCTTTTTATCTTGCGGTGGATAAGCTCGAGATTGTCGGAGGAGTTGGTAAGTATCTTCAGCATAAAGTCGAAATCTCCGGTCATGTAGTAGCAGGAAACGATGTTCGGCGTTTCCTCTATCATCTTTGCAAACTCGTCGAAGTATCTCGGATGCTCGAGGCTCACCTCCATCAGCGCCGTAACGTCGTTACCGAGCTGCTTCTGGTCGAGTATTACGGTATAGCTTCGGATAACGCCCGACTGCTCCATGCGCTTTATGCGCTCGGTGACCGCCGATACCGACAGATTTATCTCCTCGCTTATGGCAGACGCCTTCTGTCGCGCATTCTTTTTAAGACATTGTAAAATTTTCAAATCGGTGCGATCCATATTTACCTCTCCTATCTTTATTCCATCGAATATAGGCTTTCGTAGCTTTTCTTTAGGTACATTATATCATAAAAACGCAGAAAAGCAACCGATATTTGCCGCCGGAACGAAATTTTTTCACCGAAAATCGCCATATCAGAGAAAATATTTCTGCTTTTCTGCAACTTTTTGCAGTCTTACGGCGCAAAACGGATAATTTTTCCAGACGGATGCATATTGCTTATTCCGTGCGGAGCTCGGCGCGTGACTGGTCTCAAAATCATTTTTCCGTGTTGACAACACGTCGATTTGTTTGGTACAATAATGATTAGCATACTGCCAAAGCACACACAAACAACCCATACCCCAAAACAGGAGGAAAAACTGTGAAAAACATGAAAAGAACACTTTCGGCGGCACTTGCCATGCTCATGCTCGCCGGAACCTTCGTCATAAGCGTTCCGTTCACGGCGTCTGCTGCAAGATACAGCGGAAGCGGAAGCGGAACGGTAGCTTCGGCGGAGGCAACGAAGGCCGTTGAGGACGCTGTCCCCTATACCGAGCTCCCCACCGGCGGTTGGCTCACCCCTCACAAGGAAGCCACATACGACAACTTTGTAAATTCATATAAGCTTCTTCAAGAAGCAGGTATAAACTATTCGATAACCTTAAACGAGATATACTCCGACTGGTATATGGCAAAATCGCTTGATGCCGCATACGAGGCAGGAATGGACGTATTTATAAATCCGATCCTCACCAGCTTCGATGTAAACTACTCGAAGGACAAGCTTGACGTATACACCAAGTATCCGAACGTCAAGGGAATCTGGTTTGCGGACGAGCCCGGCAACGGCGAGGCTATGAACACCTTCGTCAAGCGCTCGAACGACCTGATGAAATATCTCGACACAAACGATCTGATCTACGGAGCAAACCTTTTCCCGAACTACATAAACTACTCAAATTACAGCGGATACGTTGAGTCCTTTGTCAGCGGCACGCAGAAGTACGAGGGTAGCAAAAAGGTTGAAAAGCTCAGCTCCGATTTCGTTGCATTCGACTACTATCCCAACTACAGCGGAAGCCTCGCCGGACTTATACTCAACCTCGCGCAGGTAAAGGATATTGCGGATAAGTACGATGTCGATATGTACAGCTATGTACGCAACTCGATAGGCGACGGACTCCCCCAGCCTACCGGCTCGCAGCTTCTCTGCTCGGTCAACACCAACCTCGCATTCGGCGCAAAGAGCCTTATGTATTATGTAGCGTGCGAGCGTTACAGCGGTGACAACTACACCGCCGTCGTAAACTTCGACGGAACAAAGGGCGAGACCTTCGATATAGTAAAGAACGCAAACGACTCGGTCGATGCAATGAAGGGCGTATACCTCGATTTTGACAACGAGGGCATCGTAACAAATGTCACCGACGTGCAGAACGAGCTTCGCACGAACGGCTACGGCAAGTATCTCAAGACCTCATATAAGCAGCTCTCGAAGGTAGATGGCAAGAACGCACTTGTCGGATGCTTCACCAAGGGAGAGGGAGCGACGGCTCAGACCGGAC
>CAZSUR010000002.1:30113-31718 GCA_964610075.1 uncultured Lachnospiraceae bacterium | reverse complement strand
CTGCTATACCATGTTCGGTGAGCTTTCGCGCATGACCCAGTTCAAGGATAAGAGCGCAAAGTACGCGCAGAACGTAAACGCCGGATTGTTTACCTATCCGACGCTTATGGCATCGGATATACTGCTCTATCAGACCGATCTCGTTCCCACCGGAGCCGATCAGAAGCAGCATATCGAGCTTACGCGTGATATTGCCGACCGCTTTAACGGAGTTTACGGCGATACCTTCAAGATCCCCGAGCCGCTTATATCAAAGAGCGGAACGAAGATAATGTCGCTCGCCGAGCCGACGAAAAAGATGAGCAAATCGGACGAAAACGAAAACGCAGCCGTTCGGATCCTCGATCCGAAGGATGCGGTCATAAGAAAGTTTAAGCGTGCCGTAACCGATTCGGATACCTGCGTCAGAATGGCGGAGGGCAAGGACGGAATAAACAACCTTATGACGATATACAGCTGCTTTACCGGCAAAAGCTTTGACGAGATCGAGCGCGAGTTCGACGGCCGCGGCTACGGCGACTTCAAGCTTGCCGTAGGCGAGGCGGTAGCGGACGGGCTTGCACCCGTGCGCAGCGAATTCGAAAGACTTATGAAGGATAAGGCATATCTCGAAACGATAATGAAGGACGGTGCCGCACGAGCAAGCTATATGGCGAGAAAGACACTGTCAAAGGTGTACCGCAAGCTTGGCTTCGTTCAGCCTAAATAAGGAGATTTTATTATGATTGATTCAAGTATAATCTACATGGTCGCCGCGCTTATATTTTCCGCGCTCGTAGCATTTACTCTTACGCCTGTCGTGAGAGTATTTGCGTACAAGATAGGAGCGATAGACGTTCCGAAGGATACGAGAAGAATGCATAAAAAGCCGATACCGCGTCTGGGCGGACTTGCGATATTCATCGGCTTTATCTGCGCGTCGGTGGCGTTCTGTGAGCCGTCTCCCGCTCTTATGGCGATATGGTTCGGCGGACTTGTCATAGTCTGCGCCGGAATCCTCGACGACGTTATAAGCCTGCATCCGCTCGTTAAGTTCGCAATACAGATACTCGTTGCACTTATCGCGGTGTCGCAGGGAATGAGGATCGGCTTTATAAGCATCGCCGGAAACACCTATTCGCTCGGCAATTGGTCGATATTTATAACCGTTGTCTGGATAGTGGGTCTGACCAACGCGATAAACCTGATAGACGGCCTCGACGGTCTCTCCTGCGGAGTTTCCGCCATCTGCTCGCTCTCGCTTTTCATGGTCACGCTTCTTATGGCGGACAACACGAGTGCGCTTATAACCGCGATACTTGCCGGAGCCTGCATCGGATTTTTGCCCTTCAACTCGAATCCGGCAAAGATATTTATGGGTGATACGGGAGCGCTTTTCCTCGGCTATACCCTTTCGGTCATGTCGGTAAACGGCTTGTTTAAGGTGCATACGATAGCATCCTTCCTTATCCCGATGTCGATATTCGCTCTGCCGCTGTTCGATACGGCGTTCGCGTTTATCCGCCGCATACTTCACGGAAAGAGCCCGTTTTCCGCCGACCGCGGACATATCCATCACAAGCTGATAGATATGGGCTTTAACCAGAAGCAGTCGGTGTACATCCT
>CAZSUR010000002.1:0-30103 GCA_964610075.1 uncultured Lachnospiraceae bacterium | reverse complement strand
TGCGGAATACTCGGAATCGCGGCTATCATGTTCACAAACGAGAATCTTTTCAAGGCTGGCTTTATAATAATCGTCGGTCTCTTGATATTTGCGATCAACTATATCCTTTTGCACAATCCCATATCGCGAGTCGAGTCCGGGCTTGAACTGAAGGAGGCTGAATATCATCATATCGGAAGCGATGCGATACCTCCGAATGAGGCAAGACTGCTCAGCGGCGAGGATATGCAGAAGGTGAGCACCGAGACGGGCATCCCCCACGACGTGCTGACCGAGGATATATCCGGCTCGGAGAGCGCAATCGAAGCGGATGCCGAGACGAGCACCGATACCGAAAACGAAAAGGAATAACTCTGCCCACGGGGACGCCTGCGCGTTCCCGTGAGTTTTTTGGAGGGGCGAGCCGCGCATCCGACAACTCCATTGGGCGAGCCGCCAAAAGCTCGGCTGCGACATCGCCGTGAGAAGCGAAATCGGCAGGAGCGCAGCTAAATCGGTGTGAATAGCGGGGCATCGACGAGGCGGGGCAATGCGATTCTCGTTGCGAGGATCGTCACGAGGATCGTCACGAGGATCGTATGCTTGCCGCGATCGAGTGCGGGACTCCGTGATTTTTTAAAAAAATTTTATTGTATTTGATAAAATAATGTGATATAATTACACTTTGGCAAACGAGCCCCATCGGGGCAGGAATAAATTTGTATCGGAGATTTTGAAATTGATTAGAGAAGAACTGAGAAATATTGCGATAATCGCACACGTTGACCACGGAAAGACTACCCTTGTCGACGAGATGCTGAAGCAGGGCGGAGTCTACCGTGAGAATCAGGCTACCGAGGAGCGCGTTATGGACAGTAACGCCCTCGAGCGCGAGCGCGGCATAACCATACTTTCCAAGAACACCGCCGTGCACTATAAGGATGTCAAGATAAATATCATAGATACCCCCGGCCACGCCGATTTCAGCGGCGAGGTTGAGCGTATACTCAAGATGGTGAACGGCGTGCTTCTGCTTGTCGACGCCGCAGAGGGTCCGATGCCTCAGACTCGCTTCGTGCTCCAGCGCGCGCTTGAGCTGAATCATCGCGTTATCGTCGTAATAAACAAGATCGACCGTCCGGACGCTCGTCTCGAGGAGGTCGAGGAGGAGGTGCTCGAGCTGTTGCTTGATCTTAATGCGACCGACGAGCAGCTCGACAGCCCGATGATTTTCTGCTCAGGACGTGCAGGAACGGCATCGCTATCCCCGTACGAGGAGGGCAAGGATCTCGTTCCGTTGTTCGAGACGATACTCGAATATATCCAGCCTCCGCAGGGAGACGAGCAGGGCGAGCTTCAGCTTCTTGTTTCCTCGATAGATTACAGCGAGTACGTCGGACGTATGGGAATCGGCCGCGTTGAGCGCGGAAGCCTCAAGGTCAACCAAGAGGTGCTTGTATGCAACTACCATAATCCCGAGCAGAAGGTAAAGACGCGCATCGTTTCGCTGAATGAATTTGACGGACTTGTACGCCGTCCGATGGAGGTGGCATATCCCGGAGATATCGTATGCTTCTCCGGTGCGGAAAATATAACGATAGGCGATACGATAACCTCGGTTTCGGCACCCGAGCCGTTGCCCTTTGTCAAGATAAGCGAGCCGACGATCGAGATGACCTTCTCGGTAAACGACAGCCCGTTTGCCGGCAAGGAGGGAAAGTACGTTACCTCGCGCCAGATACGCGAGCGCCTTTACAGAGAGCTGCTTAAGGATGTTTCGCTTCGCGTTACCGACGGTGACACGACCGACAGCTTCCTTGTTGCCGGAAGAGGCGAGATGCACCTCTCCATCCTTATAGAGAATATGCGCCGCGAGGGCTACGAGCTGTGCGTAAGCACGCCGCGCGTGCTCTTCCGCGAGATCGACGGCAGAAAGAACGAGCCGTTCGAGCGCGTTATAATAGACGTTCCGGAGACCTATCTCGGCGCCGTTATGGAGGCACTCGGCTCACGTAAGGGCGAGCTGCTTGAGATGGGACTTGTGGGAAGCCGTATGAAGCTTGAGTATCTTATCCCGGCGAGATGCCTTTTCGGATATCGCAGTCAGTTTATGACCGATACACACGGAGAGGGCATCATGAACTCGGTGTTCGACAGCTATATGCCGTATAAGGGAGATATTCCGCTCCGTCATACCGGCTCGCTCGTTGCCTCCGAGACGGGAGAGACGACCTCATACGGACTTTACAACACGCAGGAGCGCGGTCAGATGTTCGTCGGAGCCGCAACTCCGGTATACGAGGGAATGATAGTCGGAGAATCCCCGAAGGCGGGAGATATAGCCGTTAACGTATGCAAGAAGAAGCAGCTTACCGCTATCCGCTCGGCAGGAGCGGATGAGGCGCTTCGTCTTGTCACTCCGAGAGTTATGAGCTTGGAGGAGGCTATCGAGTTTATCACCGACGACGAGCTTATCGAGGTAACGCCGAAGAATATACGTCTGCGTAAGCGTATACTCAACACCGCACTCCGTTTGAAGGCTCAGGCGAGAGCGAAGTAAGGCTCGACGGACAAGCCGGGAACGAGCCGGAACGGCTCATGTGAGCCGCATAAAGCTGCGGCAGCTTGAAATAACGAAAATAAATCCCCTATCCTGTGCATCTGTGTACGGGATAGGGGATTTTGCGCGTGATGAATACATTACGGCGGCGCGATACCGCGCAGAACGATCTTTGCTCTCCACGCCGGCGAGATGTGGTTGGCGTTATACCGCACCGCGGCGATGGTATCGTGCCTGTTGCCATCGCCGCTCTCTGCACCGGAGTTAATGTATGCGTGGTTGTTGTCAGTGCTGTCGGGGAATCGGCTTTACGGCATTGCGGTACCACGCGGTGCATGATTCTTGGCTGCACCGGCCGTTATACCGCGGTGAGCAGATGGGATGCGTTACCGGCATGCAAGCGCGCCGGCGCCACGCCGCCGTACACAAAAATCTCCTGCGATATTCGGCAGGCACGTAGCTCTGCTCTGCATATCGCAGGAGTCTTTTTTCGTTTTTATTTTGCGTAGTCGATAGCGCGGCTCTCGCGTATCATATGTATCTTTATCTGTCCGGGATACTCCATCGAGCCCTCGATCTTCTTTACGATGTCGTGCGCGATGAGCACCATCTGCTCGTCCGATACCTCCTCGGGCTTGACCATTATGCGGATCTCGCGGCCGGCCTGGATGGCGTAGGATTTTTCAACTCCGCCAAAGCTGTTTGCGATCTCCTCGAGCTTCTGCAGACGCTTGATGTAGTTTTCAAGATCCTCGCGTCTTGCGCCCGGTCTTGCCGCAGATATTGCATCCGCCGCCTGAACTATCATAGCGACGATGGTCTTGGGATCGACGTCGTTATGGTGAGCCTCGATCGCATGGATAACGTCCTTGCTCTCGCGGTATTTCTTAGCTATGTCAACACCGATGTAAACGTGCGAGCCCTCGATCTCCTGAGTCATAGCCTTTCCTATGTCGTGCAGCAGACCTGCGCGCTTTGCAAGCGTGCTGTCTACTCCGAGCTCGTCTGCTATCATTCCGGAAAGATGTGCGACCTCGATCGAGTGGTCGAGAACGTTCTGACCGTAGCTGGTGCGGTACTTCAAGCGTCCGAGTATCTTTACCATCTCGTTGTTTATACCGTGAACTCCAACCTCGAAGATGGCGTGCTCGCCGGCCTGCTTTATAGACGCCTCGATCTCCTTCTTCGCCTTTTCTACCGTCTCCTCTATTCTCGTGGGATGAATTCTTCCGTCGGAGATAAGCTTTTCAAGCGATATTCTCGCGACCTCGCGGCGTATCGGATCGAAGCTTGAGAGGGTTATAGCCTCGGGTGTATCGTCGATTATAAGATCAACGCCGGTGAGCGTTTCGAGCGTTCTTATGTTTCTTCCCTCGCGTCCTATGATACGACCCTTCATATCATCGTTCGGGAGCGGAACAACGGATACCGTAGCCTCGGATACGCTGTCCGAAGCGCAACGTTGTATAGCAAGCGAAATGATATTCTTCGCCTTTGCCTCGGCATCCTCCTTGAGCTGAGTCTCGATCTCCATCATTCTTGCGGCAGCCTCGTGCTTGACGTCGTTTTCGATATGGCTGACAAGCTCTTCCTTTGCCTCCGCCGCGCTGAGTCCGGCGATGGATTCCAGCTTTTTGATCTGCTGAGCCTTTATATCCTCGATCTGTGAGGTAAGCTCATTATTTTCGCTGATCTTCTGGTTTAAAACCTCTTCCTTTCGCTCGTAGCTTTCTATCTTTCGCTCCAGCGATTCTTCCTTTGCAACAGCGCGTCGCTCGAGGCGCGATACCTCACTTCGGCGCTCCTTGATCTCGCGTTCAGCCTCGTTTCTTTCGCGAAGGATCTCCTCCTTTGCGGCTATCAAGGCTTCCTTCTTGCTTGTTTCCGCCACGGTTTTGGCTTCTTCCACGATGCGCGCGGCCTCAAGCTCTGCCGAGCCTATCTTAGCCTCGCCCACCTTTTTGCGGTAGGTGGTTCCGATGAAAAAGCCAAGCGGGAGTGCAACGATTACAGCCGCAACGGCTGCCAGCACCATCTCCATGTATTGCATGTGAGCCTCCTTGGTTGTTATTAAATTATGTATGGCAAAATGCAATATATTTTGCAGTATATCTATATTTTATTCGAATATATTTTAATTCAGCAAAAGCAGCATTTATACTTCATTACATACTATTATTTTAAACAAAAACGGTCTCTGTGTCAATAGCTAAAGAAAAAGTTGCACCGAATCAGTCCGCATATGCGTTTATTACGTACGTTTCGAGGGTTGAAAAAGCCTCGTCCTCGAGCGACTTGAAGTCGAGCTTGCGCTCCTCCGCCTCTACCTTTTCAGCCTCTGGGCGGGTCTTGGGATGACGGGGGGTGAATACCGTGCAGCAGTCCTCGTAGGGCAAAATCGATGTCTCGAAGGTGTCGATGCGGCGCGATATGCGGATTATCTCCTCCTTATCCATTCCGATGCACGGGCGGAACACGGGCAGAGATACGACCGAGTCGGTCACTCCGAGCGCCTGCATCGTCTGGCTCGCCACCTGGCCGAGGCTCTCTCCGGTGATGAGCGCGGTCGCGCCGAACTTTTCGGCTGTGCGCTCAGCCAGGCGCATCATATATCGGCGGAGCAGGAGGGTGAAGTAATCCTCGTCGCAGTTGTCGCGCAGCTTCTCCTGTATCTTTGTCAGGCTGATAACGTGTACCTTTATCTGTCCGCAGTATTCGGATACTCTGCGCGCAAGCTCGAGCACCTTCTCCTTTGCCTGCTCGCTTGTGTAGGGGTAGCTCTCAAAATGCAGAGCCTCGATGGTCACTCCGCGCTTTGCAAGCATAAATCCGGCAACAGGGCTGTCGATACCTCCGGAGAGCAGCAGCAGCGCCTTGCCGTTCGAGCCGAGCGGCATACCGCCGGCTCCCGGGAGCGCACCTGCGTGGAGATACGCCGCGCTCTCTCTTATCTCGCATATTACCGTTACGTCGGGACGATTCACGTCAACGCGCAGACCGGGCATGACCTCGCATACAGCGCCTCCGACCTCTGCCGATATCTTCGGGGAGGTGAGCGGAAAGCGCTTGTCGCTGCGCTTCGACTCCGCCTTAAAGGAGCGCGCGTTCTTCAGATACTTCGGCAGATACTCCTTTGCCGCAGCCTTTATCGCCTCGATGTCCTTCTCGACCACCGCGGCGCGGCTTACCGTCACGATGCCAAACACCTTGCACGCAAGGCGTACTGCCTCGTCGATGTCGGCTTCGTCGTTTTTAGGCTCTATATACAGAGTGCTCTGCGCGCGTGTTATCTCAAAATCTCCGCAGAGCGCGATGCGCCTTTTCATCTCGCGCATAAGGAGGTTTTCAAAATAGCCTCGATTGAGACCCTTTAATACTATCTCGCCGTATTTACAAAGAATTATCTCTCTCATAATATGAATCTCCGGTTTCGTTTATTTGTGTTTTTCGGTTGATCTTTTCAGCTTTTTGCCGTGTGCGCAGATATGTCCGAGAGGACACCCCGTGCACTTTGGGCTTCTTGCGGTGCACACCTCGCGGCCGAACCATACCAGGCGATGGCAGAAATCCGCCTGCTCGTCGGGTGCGACGGCGGCGGTGAGTATCCGCTCGATCCTCTGCGGATTCTTTTCGCTCTCCGGATAGAAGCCGAGCCTGCCGCATATGCGTATGCAATGCGTATCGGTGACTATTGCCGGCAGCCCGAACAGATCTCCGCGGATAAGATTTGCTATCTTTCGTCCTACCCCGGGGAGGGTGAGCAGCTCGTCCATATCGGTCGGGATCGAGCCTCCGAAGTCGTTTATAAGCTGCACGCACATATCGCGCAGGTCTCTCGCCTTGACCTTATGCAGTCCGCACGGGCGCACCGCCTCCTCGAGCTCGGACAGCTCCGCCTCTGCCATGGCCTTCATGTCGGGATAGCGTACAAACAGCTCGCGGCACACGATGTTTACCCTTGCGTCGGTGCATTGGGCGGACAGCCTTGCCATTACAAGCAGCTTCCACGGATCTCCCTCGTACTCGAGAGCACAATCCGCCGACGGATAGAGGCGTTTAAGCTCCTCGACCGCCTCCGTTGCCAGCTTTGAGTTTTTGTTCCGTTCCTTTTTCATATTCTACCGTCCATCCGACAGATCTCAGCTTATCTTCCCGTCTCGAGCTCGTCGAGATCGTACGGAGTTATCTGGTATACGCAGTAGTTCAGCCAATTCGAGAACAAGAGGTGAGCGTGTGCGCGCCACAGATTCCTCGGTGCTTTTGAGGGATCGTTGTCCGGGAAATAATTTTCGGGGATCGCTATGTCGAGCCCGCGCTCGAGGTCTCTGAAATACTCGAGCGAAAGGGTGTCGGTGTCGTATTCCGCGTGACCGGTGACGAAGAAGCGACGCATATCGTCGGATGCGGCGATATACAGCCCTGCCTCCTCCGATGCGGCGAGTACCTTCAGCCCCGGCACCTTCTCCACGTCCTCGCGCCTTGTTTCGGTGTGACGTGAGTGCGGCGCGAAAAAGGTCTCGTCAAAGCCGCGCACAAGCGGATGCATCGGCTCCTCTATCGTGTGCGAGAAAACTCCGAACAGCTTCTCGCTGCGCTCGTATGTCGGGATGTTCTAGTGATAATACAGCCCTGCCTGAGCTGCCCAGCATATGTAAAAGGTCGAAAAGACGTTCGTCTTTGCCCATTCCATGACAAAGCACAGCTCGTCCCAATAATCGACATCCTCGAACGGCAACACCTCGACCGGTGCTCCGGTGATGATAAGTCCGTCGAATTTGTCATCTTTTACATCGAAAACGTTCTTGTAAAAGCTCTTCATGTGCTCCTTCGCCGTGTTTTTCGGCGTGTAGGAGGCGGTCTGAAGCAGGGTCAGATCTATCTGAAGCGACGTGTTCGAAAGGAGCCTTATAAGCTGGTTTTCGGTCGTTATTTTTGCCGGCATGAGATTCAGCACGGCTATTTTAAGCGGGCGTATGTCCTGATGCAGCGCTCTTTTTTCATCCATGACGAAGATGTTCTCTTCCTCAAGCATCTTGTGCGCCGGGAGCCCGGATGGGATTTTTATCGGCATATTTCCTTCACTCCGCGAATAAAAAATACTCATTATATTATATCAAATACTTTTATCAAACACAATAGCATAGAATAAAAATATAACGCAGGTCGAATAAAGGAGAGCTTTTGGCAGAATGAGTAGGTTTGAGGAATACCGGGTGCGAAAAACCGAGCGGATAAGCGGCGGAGGGAGGGCGCACGTGAGCCTGCGGCTCCCGATCCCGTTGCGCGATGGGGTGGCGCTGCCCGAATATGATCCGGAATACACTCCGTCGCGGCTGCTCTGCCGCTCGGAGGAGCTTGACGCGCGCATAAGCGAGTTTTATTTTCAGCTTGCCTATCGGCTTGTGCGTGGACTCGGCTCCGGTGACGGACTGTCACTTGATTATCGCATAACCCTCGAGCGCGGCGGATTTTTGAGCATACTTTGGAGGCGCGCCGTCTACGACGCGAGAGAGCTTCTTTCGCTCGGCTTCTATTGCGACATCTGGGATATGGACTCGGGAGTTATTGCCGGAAGCGAGCGCTTTCTTTACCCGAGCACCCGTCGTCGCATTCGAATGTCGCGTGACGGCGGAGATTTCTTCCTCTTTGACGGCGGAGTTGCGGTGCTCGAGCGAGCTCCGGCGCTCGACGGAGCGACGGAGCGCCACCGCGGACGAGAGCGCGACGCTCGAGAGGATGATAATGTCGCGTGCGATGCCGTCTCCTCTCGTCGTAGCGCTCGAAACTATGATAACACCGCGCGTGATGCCGGGGCTTTCTGTTGCGCCGTGCAGGATGCCGGAGGCTCGCATCATATTGCACGCGAGCGTGCCTCAGCGCCGCGAGATATGAGTGCGAGCGCGTCGTGGGGCGATAGTGATAGCGGCGACTTCGCCGCCTGCCGCGAAGCGCGCGAGCTCGGAGCTGCCGTAAGGTGCGAGATACCGCCGCATGAGCTCAGAGCGGACGTTCGAGGGCTGTTTTCGCGCGCGGAGGGTTGACCGCTTGCGGCTCGGTGATGCTATACCGCGCCGCGTCCGTGCTTGATGCCGTAGGTTTACTCGTTCCGATGTGCTGCGCCGGGCACAGGCTTGCGTGCACCGCCGCTCACTTTTCCGTACCTTCCTTTCACACAACGCCGCGCGGCGCATAGTATGGTATCAGGAGGCGAAACCGAATCGGACTTCGTCATCCCAATATTTAAAGGGAGGACTGTAAAATGAGCTGTCTTTGCAACCTTTTTGACGATTGCAACATCTGGATCCTTATCGTCGTTCTTTTGGTGCTGTTATATCATTGCAACGGAAGCACGAACACTTCCGGCTGCGGCTGCGGCTGCTGAGGTCGTCGGCTGAGCGATAGGGCATAAAAACAAGAGCTGCCGTATTCTGCGGCAGCTCTTTCGGCTGTGTGTATTACTTTGACTCGATTACGAATCGGCCTTGCTTTTTACCATGAACGCATTCGGGAGCAAACGTCCTATCGAGGGATTCCACGAGCAGTTCTTTGTCAGTATCTCGCCCTTGTACGCGAGTATGCTGCTCGCTCCTCCGTCACAGCAGGAGGCGTTTACGATATTGTACTTTAACAGTATCTCCGCCATGTCTCCGACGGTGCAGCCTATCGAATAGGTGACGTCGCGTCCGTCGATTATGAGGAACGCCACGACTCCGTCGTCGCGCTGTCCTATCGCGGTTCTCGGCTGTATGCCGTAGCCGGCAGAGCCGGTCACCTGCGCCTGTCCGTTCGCTACAAGCACGGGGCCGAACTGTATTCCGTCGCGGATGTTGTAGTTATCCCATACCGAGATGTTGCCCACGACGAGTCTGTCCGACGTCGTGAACACTACGCTTCCGTAATAGTTTACGTAATTTCCCCAATAGTTGCCCTGCGAGCAGCTCATTCCGACGACTACGCCGCCGTTTCCGTTCTCGTTCGGGTCGTTGAAGCCGCTTGCGTTGATAGCGGCGATAGCTCCGTAGTTTTCCATCATGTCAAGGATGCGCATACCGGTAACTCCGGGTGACTCGGTCACGCCGAGGAATACTCTCGACGGATCGTCGATGAGCATGATACGTCCCTTAAAGGAGGCTCCACTCACCTCGGATACGAGTATGCCCTCCTCGATATCGTTGAGCACGATCTTGTTTCCGGCATAGTCGAGATCGCCCACTTTGAGATTCTTTTGACCCAGGATATCGTCCTTTACCACCTTGTCGGACTTCGAGGTCGGCTTTTTCTCGGTCAAGCCCTCGCTTCCGCCGATTATGTCCGGGTTTGCAACCTGATTGTTCATCACGTCCTCTATTATATAGGACGGGATAAACGCCTCGGCAAGCCAATGATGCTTTCCGGTGGTCATTGCGGTCTCGATCCATATTCCTCGCCAATAGGAGATAAACGGAATGTTTGAAAATACGAATAAGAGGTAGAGCAGCGCCAGCACCACCACTACCGAGGATGGGATAAGCACAAGCTTAAGCCTGCGCCGACGGCGCCGCTTTTCCTCGCTCATTCTTTTGCCTTTGACCTTCCGCTCGAAGGCCTTCATCTCTTTTGTTTTCTTGTTTGTCCGATTCATCTGTTTCCTCGCGATATGGTTTTATCTTGCGTTGTGTTATTCCGCGGTCATCGAAATGGCGGAAAAAACGTCCGGGCTGACAATATTTATAAAGGTCTTTCCGCAGTTCAAGAGCAGAGGCTCTCCTGCGGCGTCGGTAAATTCAACCGGTGAATCCTCACTTGCCTTGCTCCATTTTATGCCCGTATATCCGCCGTTCGTTATGAGGTAGCCCTCTCCCGAGCCCACCGGATTTACGTCGATGTGATTCTTGTCGTCATAGGTGTTCGTGTGAGAGCAGCTTATGACCAGCACGTTCGAAAAGGAGAGCTGCTCGCCGGTCGCGCCGTCGATATGCTTATCTCCGCGGAATTGGTAGCGGTAGTATACGTTTTTATCCTTGTTGTATTCGTATATCGGATAGTGCGACGAGGTGTACGGTATGGTGACGTAGGTCGCCTCTCCCCCGGTCGGGGATACGGCGTCGGCATCGCGGTCGACAAAGGCGAGCGGGCTCTTGAAGTCCTCGCTTATCTCGGTGCGATAGCCGAGGTATTCGATGCCGTTGGCTATACCCTCACCGGAGATCATCATGCTGTGCTCGTAGCCCATTTTTGCCATGCGGTCGCTGTCGCGGTAGTAGGAGTCGGGGATGTTCATGTTTACGCCGTCCATGTTGTTGATGCCGCGCGACTTTATCTCCGAGTACGCGGTATTGCTTCCGCCGGCGTGTACGTATATGGCGTCGTGATTCTGCGCGAAGTCAAGGTAATACTCGCGCGAGGAGCGTATAGAGCCGAGCTCCGATGCCGAAGTGTAGTCGTTCAACAGCACCATGAGTCTGGTGATTCCGCCCTCGACCATACATTCGTATATAACGTCGGCCTGGCTTATGCCTATCTGCGGGCAGGCGCGCGCGATATTGTTTATCATGACCGCGGCAGGGCGCGTGGTCGTTGCGGTATCGGCAGCTTCTCCTGTCAGGGGATTGATTATTCTTCCCTTTGAGTCATAGCTGTACTTTCCTATCATATCGGGGTAGGTAGGTACCGTTTCCGTCGGTTCGGTGACGGATGCCGCCGTCGATTCCGGAGTTGCTATGACATCCTCGGTCTCCTGCTCGCCTGAGTTGCCGTCTCCTTTTAAAAGGTAGACGCAAAGCACCGCCGTGCCTGCAAGCAGAAGCACGATGCATACTATCACAGCGATAAGTATCGGGCGATTCTTTTTCTTCTTGAAAAATTCAATTATCTGTTTCATTAAGCGCCAAGCTCCTTTCTCGGAATGATACGCCAAAAGCGAGCGCCGCTGCCATAATGAAGTTATTACAGCACCGGCGCAGTCGCAGACATTCTGTTTATGCTACTGAATTCAATTTATCCAGCCAGATAAGACCGATGTCTATCGCATCGAAAAGTCCGCTCTTCTCGAATTGCTTTGCAACCCTTTCGTGAGCCGGCTTGCTCTCATCCGTGCTGAGCACCTGGAGGAGTATTCTGTCCGGGACCTCCTCCGTTCTTCCCTCGCTTACCTCGACGGTCTTGTTCGTGAGGATCATTATGAAAAGAACGTACGGATCGGACATATCTCCATAGCATATTACGTTGTTTTCGCGTACAAGAGGCTTGTCGCGATAGAGCATATACTCTCCTTCTATTCCGTTAGCTTTATATTCAATCATTTCGAATTTCCTTTCTCGCGCGTATATTTGCGGATGCTTTAAATACGCGTAATTAAATATATGATACTATAATTTGCTATCGTTGTCAATGCCGCGGAGGTAAATTGCGCCGCAAACGCCTCGAGAGCGGTGGCTTCCGTGTGCCGCAAACGTTTTTTTGCTCGTGCTTGCAGCCGTTCTGCTCCGCGCCACGCCGCCTTGTAACGACGTGTGTGCGAAAGCGTGAGTGGGCGTCGGATATCCTCATGCTGCCTCTGCTCGCGCTGCGTGCCCCTTGAGGCGCCGGCGTGCGCGCGGATTATCTACTGTCCTCGGAGGTGTCGGGCAGAGTGGGATTTGCGTAATCGGAGAACACGTTGAACGCGTCCATTATGTGATAGGACGGTGTGTTGAGCCCTGCACCGGCTCCGAAGGTTATAAGGAAGCAGGTGTGTCCGTCCACCGTCGCGATTGATGCAAGGCAGAGCCCCGCCTCCGGAGTATATCCGGTCTTGCCTCCGACGAACATCGAGCTGTCAAGCCCATTTGCGGAAAGCCCGGAGAAAACGGTCGAACGCATGGTGACTCCCGACGGATGTATATCGGTCGGAGAGGAGGTGTAGCTCGGTGTGGATATCACCTCGCGGAAGGTGTCGTTTTTCATCGCGTATTTCATCAGCTTGAGCTGATCGTACGCCGTCGTGTAGTGCTCGGGATCGTGCAGTCCGGTCACGTTCACGTAGTGTGTGTCCTTCATGCCGAGCTCCTTTGCCTTATTGTTCATAAGCACCGCGAACGCGCTCTCCGAGCCGGATACGAGCTCGGCAAGGCCTATCGAGCCGTCGGCTCCCGATGGGAGCATGGCGGCGTAGAGCAGATCTTTCGCGCATACGCTTTCGTTCTCGGAAAATCCTGCGATGGATGCGTTCTGCTCGAGCAGAGTGGCGAACATCGCGGACGAGAGGGTGGTTTTTGCGTCAAGATCGGGTATGTTTTCTATCGCGACGAGCACCGTCATCATCTTTGTGAGCGATGCCGGATAAACCTTGTCGGACGCGCCGCGCTCGGCTATTATCGCGTTGTCTGTGTAGTCGTAAAGCAGAGCCTGACGGCTGTACAGCCCCTCCGGGAAGAAGTACTCGTTTACTACCTTCTCGGTCTCGGGAGCGGTAGTCACAGCTGTCGTCTGCTCGGCTGTGGTGATAAGCTCGGTCGTTTCGTCAGCAGTCTCGAGGTACTGCGCCGGGTTTATTATGACCACGACCAGCGCGATTATTATCGCGGCGAGAACGCATATGAGAAAGACGAAGCCGCCAAACGACGAGCCGCCGTTATATCCGTGGCTGCCCTTTGACTCCGAGCCGGAGGCTCTGCTGCCATCGCTTCTGCGTGCGCGGCGCGAATCGGCAGATGCGTGAGCAGGTGACTTTGCGTATGCCGGCGCTCCTTTTGCTGCGCTGCCTCGTGCGGATGTGTGCGAAACGCCGTCATGCGCGCCGCCGTTTGCAGCTGCTGTCGCCTCCGATGTACGAGCGGCGGTGGATGAGCCGGTGCGAGAGTGAGTCGTCTCCGCCTCCGCGCTGACCTGTCGGTTGAGCCTGCGGCTGCTCTGGCGCGAGCTATCTCCCTGATGCGGAGCATCCGCGTGATGCTCGACGAAGATATCTCTTTCACTTGAAAGTCCGCGCAGCTCGCTTCCTACTCCGCGGTGTGCGCGGGTATCGGGTGCATCGGAGATTATCACCTCGTCGGTCGATGCGGCGTGCATACGCGCCTCTCTTTTGTTTCGGTTTTCGTAATTGTCCATTTTATAAGTCTCTCCGTTCGGCGATTTTTTATCGTTCGTCCTTGCTTTCGGACTTCTTTTTTACCTTTGCAAGCGGATTGTGATCCATAGCCTCTTTCATGCTGCTGTCGCTGAGATGTGTGTATATCTGCGTAGTGTTGAGCTGCTCGTGCCCGAGTATGTCCTTCAGCACTCGTATGTCCACCTCTCCGCTCTGATACATGAGCGTTGCCGCCGTGTGACGGAGCTTATGTACCGAGTAGTGCTTGTATTCGAGCCCTGCCGCCTTGAGATATTTGTAAACTATCCATTGCACCGTTTTCGGGCTGATGCGATGCCCGATACGGCTCAAAAATACCGCGTTCTTGTGCTCGGGCTTCGGCTTCTCGGTCAGGCGGAGCTTCAGATACGAGGCGAGCGCCTCACGGCAGGCGGAGTTGAGGTATATCACGCGCTCTTTAGAGCCCTTTCCGGTGACCCTTACCATCGCAAGCTTCGGATCGAGGTCGCTTATGTTTATCCCGGTTAGCTCGCTCAGTCTCATTCCGCAGTTCAAAAACAGCGTGAGTATCGCGTAGTCGCGCGCGGTGCTCTTGCTCTCCTTGTCGTTCAAAACCGCCTCGAGCAGGCGCAGACTTTCCTCCTCGGTCAGATATTTCGGTAGCTCCTTGCCTATTTTCGGGGAGTCGATATCTGCCGCGGGGTTGGTATCAACAAAGCCCTTTACCGCGGTGCAATATCTGTAAAAGGAGCGCAGCGACGAGAGCTTGCGCGCTCGCGTTTTCGGATTGTTGTGCCGCTCGTCCGCGACGAAAAGCAGGTACTTGTATATATCCTCGCTTGTGACCGCCGCGATCTCCTCTCTGCCGACCTTGACGGGCGGCATATCGCGCAGCGCCTCGGTCGAGAGCGGCATGGAGTTGCTTGATGCATACATGAATTTGAAGAAAAGCTGAAGATCCTGCTCGTACTGCTCGATAGTCTTTGGCGAGCGGTTCCTTACAACTCTCATGTATGCGGAAAAATCCTTTATTATGTTTTCGCTATTCAATTATCGCACCTCCTTTTGCCGGATGTAACAATAAAATTTGCTCTTTTAATGGATAAAGTGTAAACTTTCGCATTGATTTATTGTATTTTTGATATTTGTCATATAAAATAAATATGTAATTACGTTTATAACAAAGGGATGTTTATATATGTGGAGCTTTATAAAACAAAATTCTTACATGATGTTCAGAATGATGGTAAACCAGATAGGAATGACCATGTTCGGGCTCATGCTTTCGATGGCTACTATTAATTATAACACAATTCTGCTGCTGACTTCAATACTTAGTGTCGGTATGTATCTTTTTTTGCTGTATACCATGACCTGGGAGGACGGAGCAAAGGATAAGATCCGCGTTGATTCCGGTCGCGCGGAGAATCGTCCGCTTAAAGGACTTTGGATGTCGCTCGGTGCCAATGTGGTGAACATCATCCTCGGACTCGGCGTGCTTATCGGCGGACTTTGCGTAACCTCGCTTGAAATGTGCGAGCCGGTATGGGCGTACAACACCTACTACGTGTGCAAGCTCATCGGCGTGTTCCTCCAGGGAATGTACAGCGGATTTTTAAGCCTGTACGCGCCGTACAACGTGTTCGCATATCTGCTTATAATACTGCCGGCGCTTGCGGCAAGCACGCTCGGCTATTATCTCGGCTCGCGGAATATACGCATATTCGGCTTTATGCAACGCAAAGGTCAAAAAGAGAAAAAATAAAACATATTCGCCCGCTCCGCGCATATATTTAGATTGATTATGTAAGGTAGCGGGTGATTTTATGAATTCGAAGGCGTCGCTTTTTACGGTGAAGATAGTGATATTTTCGCTCGTCATGTCTATGTGCGCCGTGGTGCTCGGCTCGGTATTCGACGGCTGCGCCTATCGCCCGGTCGAGCAGACCGCGGTGGAATATCGTGTGCGCAAGGTCATAATAGACGCCGGCCACGGCGGAGAGGACGGTGGCGCGGTGAGCGTTACCGGAACGTGCGAAAAAACGCTCAACCTCGATCTTGCAAGGAGGGTGGAGGCGATACTGCGCTGCTCCGGGATAGAGGTCACGATGACAAGAGAGGACGACGCCATGCTATCGCATCCGGGCGGCGGCTCGAAAAAGATACAGGATCTACGCGCGCGGCTCGCGCTTGCAAACAGCTCGCCCGATTCGGTTTTGGTGAGCATACATATGAACAAGTTCTCAAGCTCGCGTTACAGCGGGCTTCAGGTGTACTATTCGGCAAATTCGGATAAAAGCACGTCGCTTGCCGAGCTTATTCGCGAGGCGAACAAGGCGACGCTCCAGCCGGACAATACGCGCGAGTGCAAGCCTGCCGGCTCGTCGATATTTCTTCTGCACAAGGCGAAGATACCCGCCGTTATGGTGGAGTGCGGATTTCTTTCGAATCATGCGGAGGCGGCGCGGTTGGACGACCCGGAATATCGTGCGCGTCTTGCCTGCGTTATAAGCTCAGCCCTGCTTCGGTATTTCGAAAAGGAGAGCGCGGCATAGACGTGTCGGCGCGCCGACGATTTTTACGACAGTATTATTATAACTTATAAAAAGAGGTTTTTCAAAAGATGAAGACGAAAACGGTATATATCTGCCGCGAGTGCGGATATCAGACTCCGAAATGGTTCGGACGTTGCCCCTCCTGCCAGGAGTGGAATACGGCTGACGAGACCGAGCTCCGCCAGGAGCCGAAGGCATCGGCGCGCACACAATCGAGGATGCTGACGGCGGACGCGGTGTCGGCGGCGGTCAAGCTCGACGAGCTTGAGCTGCCGAGTTATATGAGAAGCGAGGTCGGATACGGTGAGTTCGACCGTGTGCTCGGCGGAGGGCTTGTAAACGGCTCGGTCGTGCTTCTGTCCGGCGAGCCGGGAATCGGAAAATCCACCCTGCTCATGCAGATAACCTCGGTGCTCGGAGAGGCCAAGCGCGTGCTCTACGTATCGGGCGAGGAATCGCTCGGTCAGCTCAAGCTTCGCGCGAAGCGGCTGGGCGTCGGAGGGGATAATCTCTACATCCTCACCGAGACGAACATCGACCGCATAATGAAGCAGGTGGAGGATATAAAGCCGGATGTACTGATAGTAGACTCGATACAGACGACGTACAGCGACACCTCCTCGTCCGCACCCGGAAACGTTACTCAGGTGAAGGAGAGCGCTATGCAGTTCATCGGCATAGCGAAGAATCACGGCGTGTCGGTCATCCTTGTCGGTCACGTAAACAAGGAGGGCGGAATAGCCGGCCCGAAGGTGCTCGAGCATATGGTCGACGCCGTGCTGTATTTCGAGGGAGACAGACAGCACACCTATCGTATAATAAGATCGGTGAAGAACCGCTTCGGCTCGACAAATGAGATAGGCGTTTTCGAGATGACGGGAGAGGGACTTTCCGAGGTTCCGAATCCCTCCGAGGCTCTGCTTGCCGGCAGACCGAAGAATGTCTCCGGAAACTGCGCGCTCTGCGTGATGGAGGGCACACGCCCGATAATCGCGGAGGTGCAGGCTCTGGTCGCGCGCTCGGTGTTCCCGTCGCCCAGACGCACCTCGAACGGTATAGATTACAATCGCCTGTATATGATACTTGCGGTGCTTGAAAAGCGGCTCGGACTCAACTTCTCGTCGCACGATGCGTATATAAACGTTGTCGGTGGTCTGCGACTCGAGGAGCCGGCGGCGGATCTGCCGACCGCGCTTGCGCTCATTTCCGGAATGAAGGACAAGCCTATACCCGACGATGTTATCGCGGCAGGTGAGATAGGCCTTGCCGGCGAGTGCCGCGCGATATCAAATGCCGAGCAGAGGGTGAGAGAGGCGGAGCGCCTCGGCTTTTCGAAGATACTTCTCCCCTACCGCAGCGCGGATATAAAGGGAAAGGAACGCTTTAAGATAAAGATAATCCCGGTAAAGGGAATATACGACGCGGTGTCGGCGGCATTCTCCGAATGACGGAGGATGCGCGGATATATCGGGCGGAGATGCGAGGGTGCGTCTCCGCCCGACGGCATTGCGGGGCACGCGTTTTGCCTTGCCGGGCGCGCTGTTTCGGGGTGCGCATATCGCTTCGTCCGGCGACGCGATATTATTTATTTGATGTCAGATCCCCGTCGTCACGTGCTGACCGAATCGGTTGCACGTCAGCATTTCATGATTTCGTGGTTTTTTCATCCTATATATCGGCGTGTGGGGGCTCCCCTCCGTGCGATTTATTCGCGCGATATTATTTTGAAAAAAGGGTTGACAAACGTATCTCGGTATGATATAATGCTCGAGTAAACCATAGACAGTAGGTTCAGGTGCGCCGTATGGTGCGCCGGTAAAAGCTGAGCTACCCTACCGAGGCGAGCGTATTACAATCCCGGCCGGCGGCGGATCACCGTTTGTGCCGTTTATATTGTATTGCTTTTCCCGGAGGATGCGCACAGTGCGAGCCTGCGGGATGTTTTATTTTTATCGGGAGGTGAAAACAGATGCCAAGCGCAAAGATTTTAGAGCAGAAGAAAGCTGAAGTTGCAGCTCTTGCGGAGAAGATGAAAAATGCTACCGCCGGCGTTCTCGTTTCCTATGAGGGAATCAACGTTGAGCAGGATACCGCAATGCGTGCAGCTCTTCGTGCAGCAGGCGTTGATTACAAGGTATACAAGAATACCATGACAGGACGTGCTTGCGACGAGGTTGGATATGAGTCCCTTAAGCCCTTGCTCGTAGGAATGACGGCTCTCGCAATAAGCGAGAACGACCCCGTTGCTCCGGCAAAGGTTTTGAAAGAGTATTCCGAAAAGGTTGAGACCTTTGAAATAAAGGGCGGATTCCTTGACGGAGAGGTTATTGATGCTAAAACCGTATGCGATCTTGCCGAGATTCCTTCGAAGGAAACACTCATCTGCAAGATCATGCTCGGAGTACAGTCTCCGGTATATGGTCTGGCTTACGCTCTTCAGGCTATTATCGACAAATCGGGAGAGTCGGTTGAAGAAGCTGCTCCCGAAGCGGAATGATCCGCACCCAATATTAAAAATTATAAATTAACGGAGGTATATTAAAATGGCAAACGAGAAAGTAACAAAACTGTTAGAAGATATTAAGACACTTACAATTCTTGAAATGAACGACCTTGTAAAGGCTCTTGAAGAGGAATTCGGCGTAACTGCAGCTCCCGTAGCGGTAGCAGGTGCAGTTGCAGGCGGAGCTGCTGCGGGCGCTGCTGCTGAGGAGAAGACCGAGTTTGACGTAATCCTCACCGCTGCAGGCGCTAACAAGCTCAACGTTATCAAGGCTGTTCGCGAGATCACAGGTCTCGGACTTAAGGACGCTAAGGACCTCGTTGAGGGTGCTCCTAAGGCTGTTAAGGAAGGCGCTTCCAAGGAAGACGCTGAGGCTGTTAAGAAGCAGCTTGAAGAGGCTGGAGCTTCTGTCGAGCTTAAGTAATCCGCAGAGATTAAAACATCTGAACTGTCTTAAAAGATACAACAAAGGGTCGCAGGTGCCGGCTTTGTGCCGTGCACAGCGGCCTTTTTTGTATCCGGCGGCGCTCGCGCAGGGACGTTGATGTTCGCACGGAAGCGCCGGCGCTCGCACGGTAGATTTGGTGTACAAATTGACGTTGTTCGTATGCGCCCGACTCGCATTTTTCCCGACGTTGCTCCGGGGCACAGCGCCTATCTTATGCTTTTGCAGAAGTGGCAGTCTCATCGTATATTATCTCGTCGCGCCTGCCACGCCGTTTGATCTTTACGCTGCGCGGCTTTGAAAGCACTGCGTTACCCATCTCGCGAGCCGTCCGGCTCGGGCACTCGGGGCGGAATCGACGAATTGACGTATAAATAGGCGCTCGCGCCGGGGTGCGGCTTGACAAGCGTAGCAAAAAGAGTTATAATTACAGCACAAAATCTCGGGAGTGGGGTTTTCAGAGCATATCAGCCGCTTTTTTCCACCCGGCCACGTACGGCGACGTATACGGCTTGGGTGTTTTTTTATTTATTTTCGGATCCTCGGAGGTTAGAATGGACAAACAGCACAAACTCGGAGCTATCATGCTTTCGCTTGTCAGCTTCAGCCTGCCGCTGATACTCAGCGGTATGCTTCAGCAGCTTTACAATTGGGCGGATGCATTTATAGTCGGCAACGTTGACGGTGAGCTCGCTCTCGGAGCGATCGGCGCGGCGTCGGCGCCGATAAATTTTTTTGTCACCGCGATAACCGGCTTTACGCTCGGACTTTCCGTTCTTGCGGCGCGATATTTCGGTGAGGGTGCACGTGACGATATACCGAAAATACTCTCCGTTTTTTCCATGCTTTTATTCGTTATTTTCGCGGTGATATCGGTGCTCGGATGTATATTTTCGCCGCAGCTCATGCGGCTTTTGCACACGCCGGAGGATTCACTTGCGCTTGCCGGAGATTATATACGTATAATCTTCCTCGGATTTCCGTTTTTAGCCGTATATAACGTGTACGCCGCGATCCTTCGCGGAATAGGCGACAGCCGCACTCCGTTTCTTGCGGTGCTTGCGTCGTCGGCGGCGAACGTAGCGCTCGATATTCTTTTGGTCGCATATCTCGGATGGGGAGTGCGCGGTGCCGCTGTTGCTACCGTGCTCTCACAGCTTCTTATGGCTGCTTTTACGGTGCTTTACAGCTCGCGCAGGTATCCGGAGGAGCTCAGATTCGTTTGCGGTACCGGTGATACGAGAGAAAAGCTGCTTCGCGGTACAAAATTCGGACTACCGCCGATGATACAGTCGTGCATCACCTCTCTCGGAGGACTTATTCTGCAAAATTTCATGAACAGCTTCGGTATCGCCACCGTTATCGCCATAACCACGGCATATCGTATAGATACGCTTATCATGCTGCCGATAATTAATCTCGGCTCGGGCATTGCCACCTTTACCTCGCAGAGCTGCGGAGCGGGAGATACCGAGCGCGCCAAGCGCACCCTCGATGCCGGGCTTATAATATCGCTCGCCGTATCGGCGGCGCTGACCGTCATCGTTATCCCGACGGGCGGACGGCTGATCGAGCTGTTCGGCGCCGGTGCCGAGTCGGTGGAGATAGGCTCCGCTTTCTTTGTGAGGATAGCCTGCTTCTATCCGGTGTTCGGTCTGGCTATGGCCTTCCGAGGCTATCTTGAGGGTGTCGGACAGCTTGTTTATTCAAGCGCCGGCGGAATAATCTCGCTTGCGGTACGCATCGCGGCATCGTACATAATGGCGCCGTATTTCGGAAATATGGTCATAGCATATGCCGAGATGGTTGCGTGGACTCTGCTCCTTGCGCTGTATCTCATTCGTGCGTTGGCTGTATGCTCGCGCAGCTCGGCTGTGCCTCACTCGCACGGAGGCGATTCGAGCGCGACGGGGCGCGGCTCGGAGGATGTGCAGGTGAATTGACGTATAGGCATAGTGCTCGGCGCGGATCGCGCTTGGGCACCCCGGAAAGTGTTGCAATAAAAAAAGATCCCGATACGCACGGCGCATGGCAGCGCCGGCGATCGGGATCTTTATATCGTTTCTATATCGGCAGATCTCATCTGCATGAAGCTGTAGTCGCGTCAGGCTTGATCTGCGTGAAATCGCATCTGCGGCAGAGCTTGCCTTCACTCGTTTTACGCGAGCGCGACCTCCTTCGACGTATGCTTTGCAACCTCGGCAACGACATACTCCGCCTTTTCCTTATCCATAAACGAGTTGTTGGTATATCCGGTGTCCATATCGAGATTTGCCGCCTTTGCCACGCCGAGAGGGTGGTATGGCTCGATATCCACGCGCAGAGCGTGCTCCGTTTTGTCTGCGAGCAGACCGAGCTGTCTGTAATGCTCGTCGCGGTCGTTAAGTCCCGGGATTATCGGGCAGCGCAGGATTATATCCTTGCCCGCGCGGTCGAGTAGCTCCAAATTTTTGAGTATAAGCTCGTTCGATGCACCGGTATACTCGCGGTGAAGCTCGGGATCGGTCTCCTTTATATCGTAGAGATAGAGATCCACATATGGCATCGTTGCCTCGATGCGCTCGCTCGGGCAGCAGCCCGCCGTCTCGATACATACGTGAAGTCCGCTTTCCTTTGCCTTTTTCAGCAACTCCATGAGGAAATCGAACTGCATGAGCGGCTCGCCGCCGGAGAAGGTGACGCCTCCTCCGCTCTTTGCGTAAAAGAGCTTGTCCTCGCACGCCTCGGCTATGACCTCGTCCGGAGTATAATATCTCCCGGCAAGGGAGAGTGCTCCGTTGTAGCAAACGTCGGTACATTTTCCACAGCCTGTGCATTTTGCGCGGTCGAATATATGCCCGTCGGCGGAGATCGGGTGCGCTCCGGTCGGGCAGACCTTTTGGCATGCGCCGCAGCCGACGCATTTTGACGAATTGTACATTACCTCCGGCTTGTGTGACCAGCTTTCGGGGTTATGGCACCATCTGCATCTGAGATTGCAGCCCTTGAAAAATACGGACGTGCGGATGCCCGGTCCATCGTTTACAGAGAATTTTTGAATGTTGAAAACCAATCCTTTAGTCATAGTTTGAAGTAATTTCCTTTCGCCAGCTTTCGCCGTTGTCGGCGCAGATATAATATATCACACGGCGGCTTTCGGTGTCAAGGAAGTGCGTCGAATCTGTGCGTGAATTGTGCACGAAGTTGAGTATTTTGGGACGTTTCGGGGAATCTGACGATAATCTGGAGCAAATTGCAGGGGGCGATATTTTTCCGGCATGGTGGTAGAATGCATACGTCCTGCATCTGCCGCTGTGCGATTTGTACGGGAGGGCGCGCGGAGGAATATCGGCGGTAGCTAATACAGAGGAGAGATGTGTTTGGATAAGGATACGGACGTAAGCGCAAAGAAACGCAAAAGAAAGAAGCGATCGGCGTGCATTGAGGAGGAGGCTATCGTCTCCGGTGTCGCCGAGATCGCCTTCGGTGAGAATACAAAGGACTCGGATCGGCTTCGTGCGCTCGATTGGCTCGAGGAGCATCGCCGCCGAAGCCGAGGACACGCCGACGTGCTTGAGAAGCTTGACCGCGTGCTCGCGGAGATAAAAAGCAGCTTTTAACAGATAAAAACGATCCGCCGACGTCTTTTCACGTCACATAAGACCCTGCGACTCGCCCCGGCGGATGCAGGAGCCGGGAGCCGTACGTACGGGAAAGCTTATCTGCAGCCTTTCCGTATAGGCGGCTTTTTCCGTGAGATATTTTTTGCGCGGATGGCGGATCGCGCGGCTCTGTTTTCTTGTTTTTGTTTTCGTTTGAACTGCTTTTTGTTTGATCTTCGCTATGCGTGTCGCTGCTCTTTTCTTTCCCTGCGGCGCCAAGCGGTGGAAGGTACGTTTGAAAAGCGATTTTCCGCCGCCGCGCATATGATGCGCGAGCGTGAGCCGTACAACTGTTGCCTCTCCCTGCGGAGCGTGCCGATGGTGCGCTTGCGCTCACCCGAGATATCAAAGCGCACAGCTCTTGATCTGCGGCGACATCACGCAAGCAAAAAGCTCTCCCGATCTCGGGAGAGCTTGATTTATTTTGCACCGTCAGATATTTTCGCGTATAAACGCCGCAACCTGCTGCGCGGCTACCTCGATTCCCTCTTCCGAGAGGTGCAGTCCGTCCGCGCATATGTATTTCTCGGTATCGGCTCCGATGCACGCGTGCAGATCGTCGATAAGCACGCCGCCCTGACGCCCGAACACCTCAAGCGCCGCTGCGTTGTATCTGTCTACGTCCGCATTCCAGACCGGCTGACTTGCAAGCATGGGCGTATCGTCGCGAAGCGCCGAGCCTCCGGGGATTATCGTCGCCCAGGCGAACTTATCCGCAAACTGCTCCGCCTGCTTCTGTATTCTTCCGCAGTTCGCCGCGTACTCCTCCACCGGAGCGAATATTTCGTTGTCCGCGGTCGCGCGCTGGATATCCCATATTCCGCAGTTGCAGTGTATCATATCGAAATGCTTTATTCTGAAATCGTCGTTCACCCAATACCACATCGCCCAAAGCGTATGCTTTGAAAAGCGGCAGTTGTCGTGCGGGCCGTAGACGATTATATCATCCTCAAGTAAAAGCTCGCTTACGCGGCTTTGATATTGCATTCTTATCGAATCTCCGAGTAAAAGCACGGTTTTTAACATTGTATATCCTCGCTTTCGCAGTGTGCTCATCATCCTTTTAGGATATTGTACTACCTTTGCGCCGATTTGTCCAGCGTGATGAGCCATTTATTTTGCCGAAAGCGATTTTTTTGCGTGCAAAACGTCGCTTATACCATCCCCGACATCTCCCCCTTCAGCCGCTCGATTATCTTCTTCTCCAGCCGCGAGATGTATGACTGAGATATGCCTATCAGCTCCGCCACCTCCTTCTGCGTGCGCTCTCGTTGCTCGCCTATGCCGAATCTCAGCTTGATTATCTCGCGCTCGCGCTCGCCGAGGCTCTCTATCGCGCCGATGACCGCGCGCCGCTCCTCCTCCGATTCGATGCCGCGGTATACCGTGTCCTCGTCGCCGCCGAGCACATCGGAGAGCAGCAGCTCGTTTCCGTCGTAGTCGGTGTTCAGCGGCTCGTCGATGGATATCTCGCTCCGCTGATTTCCGGTCTTGCGAAGAAACATGAGTATCTCGTTCTCGATGCACCTCGAGGCATAGGTGGCGAGCTTGATGTTTTTGTCGGCTTGAAAGGTGTTTATCGCCTTTATCAGCCCAATCGTTCCGATGGATATAAGATCCTCGATGCCGATTCCGGTCGCCTCGAACTTTTTTGCTATGTAAACGACGAGGCGGAGGTTGCGCTCAACCAGCGTGGAGCGCAGGGACACGTCCGAGTCCATCGCCTCGATTATGCGCGCCTCCTCCTCGTGGCTGAGCGGCGGAGGCAGGGTGTCCGGGCCGTGTATGTAGTATCTCTCCGAGCGATCGCCTGAGATGAAGCGACAGAGCACTTCGCCCACCTGAGTTCGCCCGAGCAGGCGGCGGAGCATGGATCCTATCATTTGGACGCACCTTCCTTTCTTGCGGTGATTGTATCGGCGCGGTTTTTACGTGTATGCGCGTCGTACTGTCTGCTTGCGGTGGGCAGAGCGTAAAGCGGAATTATCGCGTCAAAGCCGCAGTATGCGGAGCGCGGATCCGCTCGCTCGGTTGAGTCTGCCGCGATGCATAGCCGCGCTTCCTCGCCGCCTATCCGCACACGCGTCGGGATAAATCCGAGCATGAGCGCGCGTCCGCCTATCCCGTCGGCGGCGATCAGCCGCACCCCCACAACGTCGCGCGCATCGGCTGAAGCGAGAGCTCCGGGACCTCGCTCGAATATATCGCGCAGGCTTGGCGGAAGCAGCTTCGTGAGCAGCTTTGTCGGCACTATCATTACCGGAAGTCCGCTTATCGGCTCGCGCAGCATACTGCCGCTGTCAACGAACGCGTTTATGCGCAAGGCTCGCCCGTATGCCTCCACCTCGACCGAGGCGTGCTCGCATCCTCCGCGACGTCGCATCACCCTGCCTCCGAGTAGCGATATCGCTCCGCAAAGAGCTGCCGCGAGCGCGGCGTAGCCTGCCGGGATGCCGCGCACACTAATACCGGGGTCGCTTGCATATCCGCTGTACAGCGTGCGGTTTATGAGCCGGCAGGCGATGCTCATCCCTCCGCCGAGCAGGAAGCCGGTGGCGTAGAAGAGCGCCGTCTCGCCGGCGCTCACGCGCCCAAAGGCGATATAGCACATCACAAGGCAGACGGCTACGTTTATCGCTATGCCGATAACGGTATTTCCTTCGAGGAACACCGATGCCACGCCGTATATCGCGCCGATGCACGATGAAAATATAAGCCTTGGTATCCGTATGGGGACGCGCATTACGCTTCCGACGATGAACAGCGTGAGAAAATCCATCGAAAGATTGATGAGAAAAAGCACGTCTCCGTATATTACCTGATCCGTTTTATCATCCCCGTCCGAGCTTTATGCTTTGATTATAGCATCGGTCAAACGAGATTTTTGTCCCTTTTGGGGAGCCGGGGAGAAAATCACGATCTTTTCTTCTTCACAAAGGAGACTATGAGCGAGGCTGCGCCGGATACGAGCATGAACGCGCCGAAGCACAGCCGCAGATATCGCTGCTCGAGTAGCTCCGCTATGCGTGAGCCGGCAAGCGCTCCCGGGATGCCGGTGGCGGCAAGCACAGCGATAAGCTTCGGATCAAAGCGCCCGCTCTTTATCCTCGCCGCAAGAGACGTGCCGGCGGCGCACATGAAAAAGATAAGATTGATGCCCTGCGCTGCGAGCTGCTCATACGCGCCCGACAAAGTGAGCCATATGACGAGCAAGCCTCCGCCTCCGACCCCCATGCCGGAAAGGAGCGCTGTCGCGAGGGCGGCAAGCTGTAAGATTATCGAAAAAGCAGTCATTATATCTGCCTCCGATGCTTTTTTACCATGCGCGGAGAAGCATACTGCCTCCGGCGAAGATCAGTACCGCCGCAAAGATACGGTTGAGCAGCTCTGTGCTTATCCGCTCCGCTATCTTTGCACCGGCGAAGCCTCCGATCGCGGCGGCAGGGATGAAAATGGCGGCGTCGCGGAGGTTGACAGCACCGGCAGCGGCATATTTTGCGATGCTGACAAGGCTGAAGATCATGGTGGCGCACATGGCGCTGAAATAGCTGCTTTTTTCGTCTCCGCCGGCGCTCCTTTGCGCCAGCCGCAGGGCGAATACGATGATCACCCCTCCGCCGGTGCCGAGCAGACCGCAAAGAAGCCCTCCGATGAGCCCGGAAAGCGGTATGAGCAAGCTTGAAAATATCTTTTTCATAAGGTGATACCCTTGTAATTTTTTTCTGTTTCTGTTATCATATGTATGATAACCGTTTTGTTTAGCATTTATGTGCGCTCGCGCGTCGATCGTGTCGGACGAGCCGACATTCGGGCATATGCCGAGGCATCGTGCACGGCGCTTGTGCGGCAATATGCCGTCGGAGCAGCCGTGACGAGGGCGAGCTCGGGAGATGCTGCGCTCGGGTAGGACGGTATACACTATGAAAGCTATAAATTTCGGTTGAAATAAACCTTGTAATCGGAGGATGTAAATGCCTGCTAAAAGATCAGGAAAATCCAATAATTCTTCAAAGAAAAGCGGAGGAAAGAGAAGCTCTGCCAAGGCGAAAAAGCTTGAGCCTCAGGTAAACGAGCGCGCCGAGTGGAGGGACGATCCGTCGTCGATGCCGAATCAGCTTATACCGTATCTTCTCGGTATTCTTGCGCTGTTCGTGTCGGTGTGCTTTATCGCTCCGACCATGACCGGCGTTGTCGGACAGGGACTCAGCACCTTCCTTTACGGTATACTCGGATACGGCGGCATCGCCGTTCCGGTATTGATATTCGCGTTCGGTCTGCTTTGGAAGCGCAAGGTCGAGGATCGCTCGATCGGGCTCGGGCTGATATTTTCATCGGTGCTTATTCTGTTCACGGCGGCGCTCCTTCATGCGTGGACGGGAGGGGAGAGCAGTCTTTCGGTGACCGCACTCTGGAAGGACGGCGTAACTCCGCGCGGAGGCGGAGTGCTCGGCGGACTTCTTCTCGGAATAATGCTGAAAACGATAGGCTATGCCGGAATGTATATCCTTTCGTTCACCGTTACGGTAATAATGATAATGGGCTTCTTCGGATTCACGCCCTACTCGGTATATCTGAGTATAGTCTACTCGATACGCGAGCGCCGCGAGCGTGCGGCGGAGGAGCGCCGGATCTGCGAGGAGCAGGCGAGACGCATGGAATCCTCGCGCCGTGCAAAGAAGGCGATGGCCGAAGCGGTAGGCGACGAGCGCCGCTTCGATCCCGACGTCCCGATGGAGGATGACGACTCGATCGACGTATCAGCGTTCGACGAGATGCGCGCAAGAGCGGAGGATGAGGACGACCCCGAGACGGTCGATTATACCGATGCGGCTCGTGCCGCACTCGAGGCGGCGGATGCCGCGGCTGAAAGCATAAAGCCGGTGAAGCGTCATGTTGGCAAGAGAGCGAAGGATATAGAGGGCGAGCTTGACGGCTCGATTCCCGATCTCCACGCTATCTTCTCTGAGGAGGGCGACGAGGCTGCCCCCGACGGGGTAGACGAGGACGATTCGGCGGAGTGCGAGCTTACACTCGAGCGCACACCGGTAAATCCGCCCGAGGCGAATCCGGAAAAGAAGACGGAGAAAAAGGCGGAGCCGGAGGCTGCAGCTCCGGGTTATACCCTGCCGCCTATCGCGCTGCTTAAAAAGGATACCTCGAAAAAGAATGTTGATATAACCGACGAGCTTCAGTCGAATGCGGTAAAGCTTGTCGAGACGCTGCGCTCGTTCAAGGTGCGCACGAAGATAGTAAACGTCTCGCGTGGCCCCTCGATCACGCGCTACGAGCTTGCGCCCGAGGAGGGCATACGCGTTCGCGCCATCGCCAACCTCGTTGACGATATCGCGCTGAATCTGGCTACCACGGGAGTGCGTATAGAGGCTCCCATCCCCGGCAAATCGGCGGTGGGTATCGAGGTGCCGAACAAGAACGTATCGCTTGTATATCTGCGCGAGCTTATCGACACGCAGACCTTCCGCTCGTCGCAGAATAAGCTTACCGCGGCGCTCGGAGTCGATGTCGCAGGCGAGCCGATACTGTTTGAGATATCAAAGATGCCTCACCTGCTTATCGCAGGTGCGACCGGAATGGGTAAGTCGGTGTGCATAAACAGCATCATCGTCAGCCTGTTGTATAAGGCGACGCCGGATGAGGTTAAGCTGATACTCATAGACCCGAAAAAGGTCGAGCTCAACATCTACAACGGACTGCCACACCTGCTTGTTCCGGTGGTCAGCGATCCGAAGAAGGCAGCCGGCTCGCTTGCGTGGGCTGTGACCGAGATGGAGCGCCGCTTCGAGCTTATCGAGGAGGAGGGCGTCCGCAACGTCATAGGCTACCGCGATATAACGAAGGACGATCCCGACAAGGAATTCCTTCCCGATATAGTTATAATAATCGACGAGCTTGCCGATCTTATGATGACCGCTCCCGATGCGGTCGAGAATTCGATATGCCGTCTGGCGCAGAAGGCGCGCGCGGCGGGAATATATCTCATAATCGGCACGCAGCGTCCGTCGGTTGACGTAATCACCGGACTTATAAAGGCGAACGTTCCGTCGAGAATAGCGTTCACCGTTGCATCCCAGACCGACTCGCGCGTTGTCCTCGACATCGCGGGAGCCGAAAAGCTCATCGGCCGCGGAGATATGCTGTACGCTCCCGTAGGCTCATCGAAGCCGCGGCGTGTGCAGGGTGCATTCGTCAGCGAGCAGGAGGTCGAGGCGGTTGTCGAGTTTATCAAATCCCAGGCAGAGGGAAGCTACGATCGCTCGATAATCGAGGGCATCGAAAAAGAGGCGGAGAAGTGCGAGCAGTCGACAAAGAAGGGCGCTGCCGACGCTACGCTCTCCGACGGAGATACCGAGGGCGATCCGATGCTTAAAAGCGCCATCGAGCTTGCGGTGGACAGCGGAAAGATATCGACCTCGCTTATCCAGCGCAAGCTGTCGCTCGGCTACAGCCGCGCGGCGAAGCTTATCGACCGCATGGAGGAGATGGGCATCGTCAGCCCTCCGGAGGGACAGAAGCCGCGCAAGGTCCTGATAAGCAAGCAGGATTACATGGAAATGGTAGTGAATCGCGGAGAAGAGCTTGAAAAATAAGGCATAGGAGAGAAATAAAATGAGCAAGATAGGACAGCTTAAAGAAAAAATAGCAAAAAGAGACGCATACGCGATGCTTATAACGTCGTCGATAACACAGAGATATCTTACAGGATTTGAGCTTTGCGACGGATATATTCTCATAACGGCAGATAAGGCGTATATGTTTGCGGATTTCCGCTATATCGAGGCGGCAAGAAGCTATGAGAGCGACGAGCTCGCGATAATACAGCTTGAGGGCGGCATCGCGGCATCGGTCGGAAAGAAGATAAGCGAATACGGCGTAAAGACGCTCGGCTATGAGGACAACCGTGTCACCTGCCGCGAGCGCGAGGAGATAGCAAAGGCGCTTCCCGAGATAACGCTCGAGGGCGTCGGCGCCGAGCTTGAGGAGATGGCGCAGTACAAGAGCAAGGATGAATTCGAGCATATAAAGCGCGCGCAGAGCTATGCCGACGCGGCACTTGCAAATCTGCTCAAGAATATGACCCCCGATATGACCGAGCGCGACGTTGCGCTTGAGCTTGAATATCACATGAAGAAGGCAGGAGCCGAGGGCTGCTCCTTCCAGACTATTGCCGTATCGGGCAGCGCGTCCTCGCTTCCGCACGGAGTGCCGAGAAACGTTAAGCTCGAGCGTGGCTTCTTGACGATGGATTTCGGTGCGCTCGCAGACGGCTATTGCTCGGATATGACGAGAACGATAGTGCTCGGACGCGCAACTCCCGAGATGAAAAAGGTATACGACACCGTGCTCCGAGCACAGCT
>CAZSUR010000001.1:16321-32649 GCA_964610075.1 uncultured Lachnospiraceae bacterium | reverse complement strand
GCTTGAATCGAGCTTTTTAAGCTCCCATCTTTTGTCGGATCTCACAGTCTCTGCTTCACCCTTTCCTTGATATTTTTATACTTGTGCTTTTATGTGTTTGTTATGCGTGATTGTCGTTACGCGCGATAGCGCGTGATTATCTTGCCTGCACAGGCGATACCGTCGACCGCGGCGCTCGTTATTCCGCCGGCATATCCGGCGCCCTCGCCGCATGGATAGATGTTATCATAGCCGTTTGCGAGCATAGCGTCTGTGCGGAGTATCCTTACCGGAGCGGACGTTCTCGTCTCAAATCCGGTCAGCACCGCATCCGGGCAGGCAAAGCCCGGGAGCTTGCGGTCGAAATCGGCAAGCCCGAGGCGCATCATCGAGGTTATATCCTTCGGTAGCAGTTTTCCGAGGTCGCACAGCTCCACCTTTCCCGAGCCCATGTAGGTCGGGAGTATCCGCTTCGGCTCGGTGCCGCGCTTTCCTGCGAGGAAGTCGCCTACCGTCTGCGCCGGAGCGCGGAATCCGCCGCCTCCTGCGGCGAATGCCGCGCGCTCAAGCGAGCGCTGGAAGCCTATCGGATCGTCGCACTCGACCGAGACGGCGATGGCGGAGTTTGCATTCGCTCCGCTGCGACTGTACGAGCTCATGCCGTTCGTTACAACGCCGCACTCCTCCGATGCCGCAGCGACTACCTCGCCGCCGGGGCACATACAGAAGGTGTATACCGCGCGGTCGCGTCCGTTCTCCTTTACGCGCTTCGAGAGCGCGTATTCTCCGTGCCCGAGCACGGGATTTCCCGCCTCGTCACCGAAAAGCGCGCGGTCGATATCGCTTTGGAGATGCTCTATCCTTACTCCGACCGAGAACGGCTTCGGGGTGACGTCGAAATTCGAGTGCATGAGGTACTCGTAGGTATCTCTTGCGCTGTGGCCTATCGCGAGCACGAGTGCTCCGCAGGGTATCTCACCTGCACTCGTGTTTATCGATACGGCGCGGCCGGAGCTCACATTTATGCTCTCGAGCCTTGTTTTAAAGCGTATCTCTCCGCCGAGCTCCTCGATACGTCGGGCTATGGCTGAAACGACTCCGAGAAGCTTATCGGTGCCGACGTGCGGCTTTGCCTTCGTCAGCACGTCGCTCGGTGCGCCGAACTCACAGAGCCGCTCGAGCACGTAGCGACAGCGCGGATCGTTTATCCTTGTGACCAGCTTTCCGTCCGAGAAGGTGCCGGCGCCACCGGCTCCGAACTGTATATTGCTCTCGGGATCGAGTATGCCGGTGCGGTAGAAGCGCGCAACGTCCTCCGCACGCGCGGTAACGCTTGAACCGCGCTCGATAACTATCGGCTTGTAGCCGTGCTCCGCCAAAAGGAGCGCGCAGAACATTCCGCACGGGCCAAATCCACATACGACCGGCCGCCCGAGGCTCGCCTCGGTGCCGGGAGTGAAGCTCACTGTGCTGTCAAGCAGTATCGCCGCGTCGAAGCGCGCGAGAGCTTCCGGCTTTACGCTTACGCTGCAATCGAGCAGTATCGTATAGATGAAGGACAGCTTGCTCCTTCTTCTCGCATCGAGCGAGCGCTTGAATACCGATGCCGATATAATGTCCCGTTTACGAAGCAACGGAGCAACACGCTTCTGCGCTTGCTCCATTGCGTCTGCCTCTGTCGCGGATATAGGTGTGCGTACATTTCTGACTATTACCTGACAGATGCCCTTGAATTTATCCATTTATTATCCTTACCTGAACAGAGTATGTGCCTATCTCGTATATCTTCGAGCCGGATGCGGAGGGTATGGTTATCGTTACCGGTAAGCTTACCGTTCCGACCGAGCTGTTGAGAGAGCTGAGGTCTACCGTAGCCGTGATATCGTCTGCCGACAGCTTTGCAAGCTCATCGGAGCTGCCTCTCAGCGTTACGTTGAACGACTCTGTCTCTATGCTGTATTTCAATCCCTTGGGGTTGTTTGCCGTGATATTGCTTACATTGAAATCCGCGGTAGTTGTGCCCTTGTGCTTTATCGTAAGCGTTGCGGTCTCTATCGAATCGACGTTTACAAGTCCATCGGAGAGCGCGACCTTAAAGGTATAGCTCGTGTCCGAGGTTATCTGCTTTTCGTCGATGGTTACGCTGCAGAGCGCACGGTCTATCGCCGATGTCTCACCCTTCACGCGTATCGTTTTCGGCTCGCAGGTTATATCCACGTTCGAGTCGTCGAAGAAGCCGTTTTTATAGTTTACCTCTACCGGTATATCCGCATATTTGTACACCGGAACGGATACCGTTACGGTCGAGGTCTGCATCTTTATGTGAGAGTTCTTGGTTATAACGTCGCCGTTCTTGTTCAAAAGTTCGACCGTTCCGTTGCAGCTTACCGAGCTTGTGACCGTTCCGAGATGGACGGCTACCTGGGCCGAGGCAACGTCGGCAAGAGCCGATTCGGGACCGCTCACCTGTATCTCGGTGACGTTTGCCTCCGCCTCGCTTTCACTCAGCTCATATCCGTCGAGCAGAACGTAATCAAGTAGCTTTATCTCAAGCGGCACCGATATCGTCGATGTGGTATCGAGGTATATGGACACGTTTTCGGGGCTGATGCTTTCGAGCGTAACGCCAGACGGGAGTACAGCCGACACCGCCATCTTGTAACGTCCTGCTTGAGCTATATCGGAGACGTCTACCTCCGCCTGAACGTCCTCACCGGACAGCTTTGCTATCGTATTTCTCTTTCCCTTGACGGTTATATCAACCGTGCTTCCGGTTCCGGACAAAAGGGAGAGCGAGCTGTTGTTTATGATAGCGACGGGCACGTCGCGTATCGTCTGCTCGTAGTCGGCAGACGAATTGCCTATCACGTAGAACCACAATCCTATGGCGATAAGGATGCATCCGGCTATCGCGAGTATATCAGAGCGCCGGTTGCTTTTTATTGTAATATTTCCCGTGCTTTCCTTCTTTTCCTGCGGCTGCTCGGGAGTTATATCTGTCCTTTTTTTCATATTTTCGCTCCGAATCAAAATAATGTATTTTCAGACTGCCGTCCGCTTTATTCGGTATCGGCTTCCTTCTGTGATTTTTTGAAGAAAGATCTCTTTTTGACAGAGGTGTCAAGGAGTGCCGCCTCAAGCTCGCGGCGAAGCGAGCGGTAGTTGTAGCCGCGCTTGAACTCTCCGCCGTCGGCTACCGATATGTTTCCGGTCTCCTCGCTTACGATGATGACGAGCGCATCGCTGTTCTCGCTCATTCCGATTCCGGCACGGTGGCGCGTTCCGAGATCCTTTATTATCGCAGCGTTGGAGGACAGAGGCAGAACGCAGCCGGCTGCGTATATTCTGTCTCCGCGTATTATGACCGCGCCGTCATGGAGCGGAGCTTTGTTGAAAAATATGTTTTTGAGAAGGAATGATGAGATATCGGAGTTTACCACAACTCCGCTCTTTATGATATCTCCAAGCTTTGTCGAGCGCTCGATAACGATAAGCGCACCCGTTTTGTCCGCCGCCATGTCGGTAACCGCATCGCACAGCTCCTTTATCATGGCGGATGCGGAGGTCGGCTTTCCCTCGCCTATGCTTTTAAGGCTTTTCAGCGGCTCGCTTCCCATCTTTTCAAGAGCCGAGCGAAGCTCCGGCTGAAAGACGATGATAAGCGCGATAAGTCCTACCTGGAATACGTTTTTGAGAATGAAGCTCATGGTCATGAGATTAAGCGCATCGCTTAAAAGCTGGATCGCTATAAGTATGGCGACGCCGACCGCAAGCTTTCCCGCACGGCGCTCGCGTATAAACTTATAAACGCCGAACAAAACCGCCGCGACAAGAGCGATGTCGATGACGTCGGCCACCGAGATCGAGCGCAGCTGGGTATATATGATTGACCATGCCTCGTTTAACTTAGATACAACTATTTGCATATACTTCACACACCGTAATTTATCTTATTAATAACATTCTATCACATAATACACGTCATTTCAAATAGTTTACCGAAATTTAATGAATTTTTTTCAAGTGATTCACCGACCTTTTGTGTGTTTTTACCCAAAGTCTCACTATGACCGCCGCAAACTCCGATCCGCGAGCTTGTTTTGAGCGCTCGGACGGGCAGAGCGAGCAAAAAGCTCCCGGTGCTCTCCGCCGCCAACCGAGCGCGCTTATGCGTCGGATGCAGACGGAGCCGCACCGGGGTGGTATGTGCGTATATGCTCTTGCAGATTACGATGAGAAAACCGTTTCTATCAGCTTTTCGCTTTTGTCGGGAGAGTATCTCCAGGAGTCTATATGGGTAAGCTTGCGATCGGTCTGAACGCTGTACAGCTTTGCCGGCGGCAGCTCGCCCTTGTACGTGTCTATCAGCACGAGCTTCAGCTTCATCTTTTCGGGAATGATGTTTTTTATGTACACGGCGGAGGTCTGTCCGACCGTCATACCCTCGCGATATTCCGCAAGCCCGGCGAGATTCGGGGTTAGCTCGACGAATATGCCGTAATCCTCGATGCTTCGGATAACTCCGGCGACCGTCTGTCCAATTCGGAAGCACGCGACATTCTCCTCCCACGTACCGAGCAGCTCCTTGTGCGATACGTATATCCGGTCGTTTGCGTCGTCTATGCTTTTTACGACCACACGTATCCGCTCGCCCACCTTGAAGCGATCTCGCGGATGCGATATCCTCGATACCGAGATGCAGTCTATCGACAGAAGTGATACGATGCCGCAGCCGATGTCAACGAACGCGCCGAAATGCTCCATATGTGTTATCTTCGCCGGTATGACATCTCCGCAGGAGAGAGCTTGAAGATAACGCTTTTTACATTCGAGCTGCGCCGCGCGCCGTGAGAGTATAGCCGTCGGTCGTCCGTCGGGAGCGCGTCCCATGCCTATCACCTTAAAGCATACGGCTTTGCCTACGCGCGTTATCACCGCGATGTCGCGGAGCTGCTCGCCCTCGCGCACGAGCGCTACCTCCTCGCGAGGTATAACTCCGGTGACCTCGCCGAGCTTTACGGTGAGGCTGAAGTCGCCGTCGCATCGCTCAGCCAAGCCCTCGAGGATACGTCCGCATCGCATCGCCTCCTCGAGCGCTGCCGGCGACGAGATGGCGGCGATGTTTTCGGCAGAAGTTATCAGGCTCCCCTCGGGTAGATACGTATTGTCCGTCATAATTTAACCTCCACGTTGTAAATATTCTCTTCTTTTTAATTTGTGCGTAGTACATTTATATTTACGCCGCGCAGCGAATATGTCACGCAGACAGGAGGAACGGGGGAGCTCGGGGATGCGGCGGACTTGCAGGGAGAGAGGCGAGATACCTCGGTACGGTGATGCTACGGCAACGATATGCGCGGCAAGCCGGCGACGATAGGGCGGCGGTCGAGCTTTTGCACGGCTATATGCACGGCGTGCCGCCGGGATAATCGGCAAACGGAAGGCGAATGTGGTGGAGGGTGGACGGCAGGGTTGCGCAAGGAGCAAATCAAAACAAAAGGCTCACGCGAGAGTGGAGCTGCAGCAAGAGACTCTCAGACAAGCTGTAATGACGGCGCTGATGCACAGCACGGCAAAAAAATATCAGGTCGGCGGAGTGTCCGCTGACCTGATATAAAGCTTTATTCTTCTCTCAAAGACCGATTATCTCTCCGACGTCGCGCATGATGTACGAGGGAAGATATGGGAACATCTTCACCGTTTCGGTCGAGCTTACTCCGGAGAGGACGAGCACGGTGTCCATCTCGCTCTCGACTCCGGCGACGATGTCTGTATCCATACGGTCACCGATGATTACCGCCTCTTCTCTGCGGCAGTCGAGCTTTTTGAGCGCGTGACGCATTATAAGAGGATTCGGCTTTCCGATGAAGTATGCGTTCTTGCCGGTCGTCATCTCTATCGGGGATATGAGCGCGCGGCAGGCGGGGATTATTCCCGTCTCCACCGGGCAGGTGAGGTCTGTGTTCGTTCCGATGAGCTTCGCTCCGTTCTGTATGAGCTTTACCGCGTGCGCGATCTTCTCGTAGCTGAGCGAGCGTGTCTCTCCGAATACGACGTAATCGGGGTTGTAGTCGTTCATCGAGAGGCCGGCGTCGTACAAAGCATTGACAAGTCCGGGCTCACCGATAACGTATACGCTTCCGCCGGGGCACTGGGATGCAAGGAAGGAGGCAGTGGCAAGCGCACTTGTGTAGAAGTGGCTTTCGTCCACATCGAGCCCCATTCTTGCGAGCTTCTGTGCGAGCTCGCGCGGGGAGCGCTCGCTGCTGTTTGTCAAAAACAGAAATTTCTTGTTGTTTTCAACAAGCCAATCGACAAACTCGTGAACGTTGTCAAGAAGCTTGTTGCCGTGATATATTACTCCGTCCATATCGCATATGAACGCTTTTTTTGCATGAAGCTGATCTAAGGTGTGTTCCATATCGTCAATCTCCTTTTCAAAACCGGATTATAAGCCCATTATAACATAGTTTTTTTCAAATGTATATAATCTAATCGCATAAAAAAATATAATTTGCGGAGCCCTTCGGGTGCGTTATGCCCAAAAAATCCGCCGTGCAAAGTGTCGGGCTCGAGCCGTCGATTTTACGCAGCACGGCGGCTCGGGTGGGTGCAAAAACGTGAATTCGAGCAAACGAATTGACGAGAAAACGAGAGAAATCGAGAGAAAATGAGAGCTTTTGAATCTTAAATTGAAAAAATCGAGATTTTTTTCGAAAAACTATTGACAAGCATACCTGCGTATGCTATAATTGTCAAGCTTAAAGCTGTGCTTGTTATACGGACGCATCGGCATCGACGCTCCGTACAATCACTTATAAATAATTTTGGAGGGAATCTACATGTCCACTTATATGGCAAAAAAAGAAGCTCTTGACCGCAAATGGTATGTAATAGATGCGGCAGGCAAGCCCCTCGGAAAGGTCGCTGCTGCTGCCGCAACCATTCTCAGAGGTAAACATCGTCCCGAATTTACACCTCACGTTGACTGCGGTGAATTCGTGATAGTAATCAACGCTGACAAGATCGTGCTTACAGGTAAGAAGCTTGATCAGAAGTATTATCGTCACCATTCCGGCTACGTCGGAGGACTCAAGGAGGTTCAGTACCGTAAGCTCATGGCTACAAAGCCCGAGTTCGCAGTAAGACTCGCTGTTCGCGGTATGCTCCCGAAGAACTCTATCGGCCGCAATTCCATAAACCGTCTTAAGGTTTATCGCGGTGCGGAACATAAGCAGCAGGCTCAGAAGCCCGAAGCGTATCAGGCGTAAGCTATATTAACGGAAAGGATGTATTGATTTATGTATACAAGTGCTAAGCCCTACTTCTACGGCACCGGAAGAAGAAAGAAATCTGTTGCCAGAGTACGTATAGTACCCGGAACAGGTAAGGTTACAATAAATGACCGCGATATCGACGAGTATTTCGGTCTTGAAACTCTCAAGCTGATTGTAAATCAGCCCTTCGGAGTTACGAATACAGTAGGAAAGTTTGACATCATTTGCCGTGTTCACGGCGGTGGCTTCTCCGGTCAGGCAGGAGCTATTCGTCACGGTCTTTCCCGTGCGCTTCTTCAGTCTGATGCAGACCTTCGTCCTGCTCTTAAGAAAGCCGGATTCCTTACTCGTGACCCTCGTATGAAGGAGAGAAAGAAATACGGACTCAAGGGCGCGCGTCGTGCACCTCAGTTCTCAAAGAGATAATCTGTCCCGAATGGGATATCTCAAAATCCCCGAAGCTTGTGCTTCGGGGATTTCTTTGTTTGCCCGGTATTCCGTAGCCCTCGAGTCGCCGGCGCTGCGTGCGGTGAGATGTGGGCGAAGGCTCGCGCTGCGCGGAGAGGGCAGAACGGCGTCTCGTTTGTTTGGGGGCTTATGCGGCACCGCTCGCCGGAGCGGGGGGTGATGTGATGCTATATTGCATTTTTGCTTACCGAAAGCTTGGATATCACGCGCTCCGGTGAAGCTTTACCCGGCGGCGGATGGGCTTAAGCTCACCGCGCGACAGCAGGCTCGCGAGCAGTATATAAAATATGATGAAAAGCAGAGCCGTGAAAACGAGGACCGCAACCGAAAGCGAGGTGATGCCGAGCACGCGGACGATAACTCCGAGCGCGCAGGCGGAGCCGACAGCGGCGGCGAGCGGACGCGCGATCATTCCTATCGAGAGCTTTATGGGAACGCAGGAGAGCAGCTTGGTTACGCTGCACACGGTGTTGAAGGTCTCGGTCACAAAGATGACCGGAATGTATCCGTTTATACCATATCGCGGCAGGAGCAGGTACACGAGCGCTACGCTTATCGTGGCATCGAGGACGTTTATAACCATATTATACCGCTGGAAGCCCAAGCCCTTCAGTATCGCATCGACTGCCGTGTCGACGTACATTATCGGCACGAGCGGAGCTATTATCCGGATGAAATGTGCCGCCTCTCCGCTCCCGTAAAGGAGGAGGCCGAGCGGCTTTGAGAGGTATATCAGCCCTCCTGCGGTGCCTATCGAAAATATAAGTGCTGCCGACAGCATATTGTGCACAAGATAGGCTATCTCGCGCTTCCTGCCGGCGGCATCGGCTTCGGCAAGCTCCGGGATAATGAGCGAGGCGAAGGCTCCGAGAAAAGCCGAGGGAAAGAATATCACCGGGAGCGCCATACCGTGGAGTATGCCGTAGGAGGAAAGTGCTGTCTCGGCTGAGGCTCCGGTGCGGCGGAGGCCCCAGGGTATCAGAACGTGCTCGATGCTGACCAGCGCCGAGCGTATGCAGGAGCCGATAGACACCGGTACGGTTATCGAAAGCATGGTGCGTATCAGCGACCGATAGCCTTGGAGTCGCAAGCGGCATTTGCCGGCGTTATACTTGCTCCTTTGCTTCGCCTCCGACGTATATGCCTCCGGCTCGCGCAAGACGGCCTCGTCGCGACGATATGTCGTGCTTTCGGAGATGTTGCTGCAACTACCGCCACGCCCCGGGCGGAACTGCGCGGCTCGCTCGCTACGGCGAAATTTGAGGTATAAAAGAAAGGAAACGAGGCAGGAAAAGATCTCGGCTACCGTTCCGGCGGCGACTATTATAACGCAGGAGCTCTCGGTATCACTCGGGGCGAGCAGCTTCATTGCGGAGACTATCATAGCTATCCTTGCGAGCTGCTCGAGCATCTGTGCGGCGGAGCTGAGTGCGGCTCGGCGCAGCGCGGTGAAAAATCCGCCGAGTGCGGCGGAGAGAGATATAAACGGCAGGCTCAGCGCCATCACGCGTATAGATGCGGCGGCGCGCGCGTCTGCCAGAAGCTCACTTGAGAGGCAGTCTGCGCCGAGCAGCAAGAAAACGGCTCCCACTCCGCCCATTACGATGCCGTATACCGCGCATACACGCACACCTTTCCCGGGCTCCTCGCCTACACCTATCGCCTCCGCCGTCATTCTTGTCGCGGCGAGGTGTATTCCTGCGCTCCCAAATGTTACGGCGAAGCCGTAGACACTCATGATAAGCGAATACAGTCCCATCCCCTCCGCTCCGATATCGGCGGTGAGGTATACGCTTAGCGCCATGCCGGTCGTCCGCATGAACAGAGCGCCGAGCGAGAGTATAACTCCACTTTTTATGAAAGTTTCTTTTCTTCCCATTGCAAAAAAGCTCCTTTTGGAGAAAATTGGCTTTTGGCGATGCATTTTGCGTGCCGAAAGAAAAAATCGTATTGCGCAAAAGCATGATTATCTCGGCTGTTAGCGGATAAAATGCGATTTTTTCTTAAAAATTTTAAAAAAACTATTGCAAAATAATAATGCATAGTATATAATTGTAAATACTTAATTCAGATGACGGAGGAACTGAAAAATGAAAATTGCAAATGAATATCTTGCAAAAGTGTACGATGACGTATGCAAGAAAAATCCAAATGAGCCGGAGTTTTTGCAGGCTGTCGGAGAGGTGCTTGAATCGCTTATTCCCGTAGTCGAAAAACGCCCGGATATCGTTTCGGCGAATGTTATTGGACGTATGGTGGAACCGGAGCGCTTTGTACAGTTCAGAGTAAGCTGGGTAGACGACAACGGAAACGTTCAGGTCAACCGCGGTTATCGCGTACAGTTTAATTCCGCTATCGGACCGTATAAGGGAGGTATTCGTCTCCATCCGTCAGTTAATGCATCTATTCTCAAATTCCTCGGATTTGAGCAGGTATTTAAAAACTCTCTTACCGGACTTCCCATGGGCGGAGGAAAGGGAGGAAGCGACTTCGATCCCAAGGGCTAGAGCGATATGGAGATCATGCGCTTCTGCCAGAGCTTCATGACAGAGCTTTCAAAGCATATCGGTGCCGACACCGACGTGCCTGCCGGAGATATAGGAACAGGTGCGCGTGAGATCGGATATATGTTCGGTCAGTACAAGCGCCTCAGAAATGAGTTCACCGGAGTTCTCACCGGAAAGGGACTCTCCTACGGCGGATCTCTCGCAAGAACAGAGGCTACCGGCTACGGACTCTGCTACTTCACCGATGAGATGCTCAAGGACAACGGCATGAGCTTCGAGGGCAAGAAGGTAGTTATATCCGGCTCCGGAAACGTTGCTATATATGCTGCTGAAAAGGCTACCGAGCTTGGTGCTACCGTTATCGCTATGTCCGATTCCGGCGGATACGTTGTAAACAACAACGGTATCGACCTCAAGGTTATCCATCGCCTCAAGGAAGTAGAGCGCAAGAGAATATCCGAGTACGTAAAATTCGATACCGACGCGGTATATACAGAGGGCTGCAGAGGAATCTGGACGACTCCTTGCGATATCGCACTTCCCTGCGCTACACAGAACGAGCTTGACGAGGACGGAGCTCGCGCACTTGTTGCAAACGGCTGTAAGGTAGTTGCAGAGGGTGCAAATATGCCCAGCACTCCCGAGGCTGTTGCAGTGCTTCAGTCGAACGGCGTTCTCTTTGGCCCGGCAAAGGCTGCAAACGCAGGTGGCGTTGCAACCTCCGGTCTTGAGATGAGCCAGAACTCGCTCAGACTCAGCTGGACCTTCGAGGAGGTAGACGAGAAGCTTCACAATATAATGAAGAATATCTACCGCAATGCGGCTGACGCTGCAAAGGAATACGGACTTGAAGGAAATCTTGTTGCAGGTGCAAACATAGCAGGCTTCCTTAAGGTTGCGGATGCAATGATGTGGCAGGGCGTCGCATATTGATCCATTCCCGATAAATAATAATATGAAAAAAGCAGGTACATGATTCCACGTACCTGCTTTTGATTTTTTTGTTGCTTTTTCCTGACCATGCCGCGTACGAGAGACAAGCGCGGTGTGCCGGGGCTTCCGATGACGCGAATGCGGTGCCGAATTATTGAAGCGTAGGTGGAGAAACAGGCACGGCTGCGCTTTTGACAACGCGCGTCACCGGCGCGGGCGACAATGCGGCGGTGGATGTGAAGAAACGAGCACGGTTGTGGAGAGGGCTATTATGTCGCGAGCGAGGGGTACGTCGAAGCGAGCTTGGTAATGCAGACGCGTGGCGACTTGATATCGTATGGCGTTACGGATTTGATTCTCTCGCCACGTATTCGATCTGCTGTGCGAGGATGACCTGCTTTGTCCGCGGAATTTAGCTGCAATCATGGCGCACTTGGCGGTGGCATCTGTCAAACGGCGCAAAAAAGGCAGGCACGCGGAGGCTTCCGCGCGTCTGCCTTTTAAAGTGTGTCGATATTCTAAGCTGTGCTTGCCTTTTGAAGCAAGACAGCTCCTTTAAAGCGAGTCGGTATCTCAAGCACCGCCGCATTAAACGTTCATGATTACCGGGAGTATCATAGGCTTACGGTGCGTTGCGCCGTAGAGATATTTCGACAGATTGTCCTTGACCGCGCTCTTGAGCTGCGTCCATTCGGTGATGTTTCTGTCGAGGCAATCGGTGAGAGCATCGCGCGCTATCTCGCGCACCTGCTCCATCATCTCCTCCGCCTCGCGGACGTATACAAAGCCTCTCGATACGATATCGGGGCCGGATATGATAGTGCGGTCGTCTATATCCACCGTCGCAACGACGACGATAAGTCCGTCTTGAGCGAGATGTCTGCGGTCGCGAAGCACGATGTTTCCGACATCTCCGACTCCGTATCCGTCAACGAGTATGCGGCCTGCCGGGATAACTCCGTTGAATTTAGCTCCGTCGGTGCCTATCTCAAGCACCTTTCCTATATCCGATATGAATATGCGATTCTCCGGCATACCCATATACATTGCAAGCTCCTTGTGCTTCACAAGATGCTTGTATTCGCCGTGGATTGGCATGAAATACTTCGGCTTTGTAAGCGCGTGCATGAGCTTCAGCTCCTCCTGGCAGGCGTGTCCGGATACGTGCACCTCTACCGTTTCGTCGCGGAACACATTTACGCCTATCTTGCAGAGCTCGTTTATTATTCTGTCTACCAGCTTTTCGTTGCCGGGAATAGCGTGAGCGCTTATAACGACGAGGTCGTTCGGGCCGAGCGTTACCTGGCTGTGGTCGGAGAACGCCATGCGATAGAGTGCCGACATGGGCTCGCCCTGGCTTCCGGTGGTGATTATGGTAGTCTGCTCGAGCGGATATTTCTTTATATCGTTTATGTCGATAAGAACTCCGTCCGGCACGTCCATATACCCAAGCTCCACCGCAACGCCGACGATGTTGACCATGCTGCGGCCGGATACGGCTACCTTGCGCTTGTATCTTGCGGCGGTGTTTATTATCTGCTGTACGCGGTGGATATTCGACGAGAAGGTCGCAATGACGATTCGCTTATCCATGTGCTGTCTGAATATATTGTCGAGCGAGCGTCCGACATTTCGCTCCGACGGGGTGTAGCCGGGATGCTCCGCATTCGTCGACTCGCACATGAGCAGAAGAACTCCCTCGCGGCCGAGCTCACCGAGTCGCGTTATGTTCATCATCTCGCCCTGGATGGGGGAGATATCGAGCTTGAAATCGCCCGAATGGATTATCGTTCCGAGAGGAGTTTTTATCGCGAGGCAGCACGCATCTGCTATAGAGTGGTTGACGTGTATGAACTCGACGGAGAATGCGCCGAGCTTAACTACGTCTCCGGCTTTCACGCAGTGGAGCTGCGGCTCGAAGTCGTAGGTATGCTCCTTTAGTTTGTTTTCGAGTATTCCGAGGGTCAGACGCGTTGCGTATATCGGAATGTTGAGCGATTTTAAAACGTACGGTATCGCTCCGATATGATCCTCGTGTCCGTGAGTTAAAAGTATACCGCGTACTCTGTCACAGTTCTTTTCGAGATAGCTTACGTCCGGTATTACGAGATCTACGCCGAGCATATCGTCATCCGGAAATCCGAGTCCGCAGTCGACGACTATGATATCGTTTTCGTATTCGATGACGGTCAAATTCTTTCCGATCTCGTGAAGTCCGCCGAGCTCCGCTATTTTAAGCTTTGATTTTATCTTCTTTCTTGCCATAAAATAACCCATTGCCCGAAATCCGCTCTCTTATCTGCGCGCGCAAGGGAGCGGCATCGGGCTTTCCTTTCTTTGTAAATAAAAATATAAGAAATAAAAGTAATGCCGATTTTAAATATATTTATTTATAATTTTATTGCATCAAAATAAAGCTCACCGCAGTATGTTCTGCGGCAAGTTGAGATTCCGATCTGTAGGTGCGCATCCGTTCTGCGACACCGTCATAGCGCCCGGCGGTATCGGCATTTGTACGATCGAATACGTGACCTTTAAAATATACGAACAAACATATTAATTACAATTATATCAAGCAATTATGAAGATATTTAGATGAAGATGATGAATTTATTGTAAACTGCATCGGTCGAATATTCGTCTGAAAACGGCAGATAATATATTTGTAACAGGTTTTTATATGGATTTTTGTGATAAGAGGGTGTGTAAAGATGAAAAAATGCGTAAATACGGGACGTCGTTCGCGTGCGAAGCAGGCAGTTGAGGCGTACCGATCGGCAGGGGAGAGCACCGACCTTCTCGGAAGCTATACCGGGGTGGCGCAGACGGATGCTCCCGCCGAAAAAACGGACGGCGGAAAGGTATATATCCGCCGCGACGAGCTTATCTATCCGGTGCAGGATGCGGATGATCTGTGACGCCGCTATGCGCGGAGTGTGACGCAGCATGACAGCGCAGGAGCAGCGGCTGCGGTGGCGTTTGCATTGGCGCAACGCGAGGTATGATTTCGGTGCAAACATCGGAGGGTACGGCACATCATGGCGCTGTGTGGATGGGTTAGCGTCTTCGAGCGCGTTTGTATTGCCGGCGCATTGTGCAGATGACCGATAGAGCACGAGCGCACGTGCGAGTCGGAGCATTTTCGCTCCTTGAGCTTGTGATTTATCGCATACTACCGCATACGCTGCGGCGTGCGGATACGCGCGAGGCTCCGCTTGCGCTGCTATATAAATATATACGATATCAGCCAGAAAAGCGCGCAGCCTACCGCCGAGCCGGAGGCAAAAAGCGCGGCGGAGCGCAGCTTCGCCAGGCGCGGCGAGCGAAACATGCTAACTGTTCTGCCTTTTGGTGCGCCATGCTGCGAGCCTCCGCTTTTTGCGGCGTTTTGCACCGAAAAGGCGGAGATGATGCGGTTTGCCTCCTTTATCATGTCCCCTCCGGAGGCGGTGGCGGAGGCAGTATCGCTTCTCAGGATAAAATACGCCTCCTCGAAAAGCTTGCTTTCGGTGTTTCGGATAAAAATAACCTTTCTTTGACAGCCGTGGATCATAATATTGCTCCTCCATTATGCTTTGGGATAATTTTCAAGCTTATGATTGCCCCGAGCCTTGCGATATTATTCAGGTGTCGGCGGAAAGATGAAAAAAACGCAGGCTCGGATGCGAGTCTGCGTTTTTTAGCATTATGCCTTTTCTTTTTTCGAGAATATCGTGCCGAGCACGAATTTGGGGAGCTTCATCATTCTGCCGATGCGCTGCGGCTCGCACAGCAGTCTGTACAGCCACTCAAGCCCAAGGCGTATGAATATCTTCGGCGCGCGCTTTACGTTGCCCGAATATACGTCGAGGCTTCCGCCGAGCCCTGCCGCGAGCTTTACCGCAAGCTTGCCTCGGTTTTCCTTCATCCAGAGCTCCTGCTTCGGCACTCCGAGACATACGAAAAGCACCGCCGCTCCGCTTTGGTTTATCTTTTCGATCATTGCATCGGTATCCTTAAAATATCCGTTCGCCGTTCCGCTGACGATAAGCGTAGGGAACTCGCTTTTAAGATTGTTTGCGGCGGTCTCCGCAACTCCGGGCTTGCCTCCGAGGAAGAATACGCCGAGTCCGGCTTTAGCCGACTCCTCGACTATTCTTTTACCGAGCTCTACGCCTGCGACCTTGCCCTTTGTTAAAGGAGTTTTCAATATCTTCGATGCGAGCACGACCCCCGAGCCGTCGGGCACGATTATATCCGCCGAGTTTATTACTTCGTAAAACTCCGGCTTCTCTATGCAAAGCTGAACTATCTCGGAGTTGGGGGTATGTATGACTGCCGTTTCTCCCTCCGTGCGTCCTGCAAGCTCCATTGCCCGCTCGGTCGCTTCGTCGAGTGTGACGTGGTCGAATAATACTCCGCGAATGTTGATTTTTTCCATAGCAGTATATCCTTTTTAGCCTCCGACAGTATTGCCGGATTGTATTTTGAGCCTATTGGCAATCACCGTTTTCCTTTTGCTTTGCCTTGTTTTCCTTTGCTTTTGAGCGAAGCTCGGCAAAGAATTCGCGAAGCTGAAGGAGCGCCGCGTCCGCCATCAGTCCGCCCTCAACCGTCGGGCGATGGTTATACGGGAGCGCTGAAAGATCGACTACGCTTCCAAGCGAGCCTGCCTTCGGATCGCTCGCGCCGAAAACGACGCGGTCGATACGCGCGTTGATTATCGCGCCGGCGCACATCGGGCACGGCTCGAGCGTTACGTATAACGTGGAGCCGAAAAGCCGCCATCCGCCGAGCTTTTTGCAGGCTTGGTCGATGCAGAGCAGCTCCGCGTGTGCGAGCGCGTTTTTACCGCTCTCGCGCAGATTGTGCGCGGCTGCTACCACCTCGCCGTCTCGGACGAGCACGGCTCCAACCGGAGTTTCAAGCATCTCCGCCGCCTTCTGCGCCTCCGCCAGCGCAAGCTGCATATATTTTGCGTCCTCCTCGGAAAAGGAGGGCGTTTGCGTATCGGTTATCATAGGCGTTCGATATACGCCTTTTTCATGTAAAGCGCATCCTCTGCCTGAGTGCCGTCCGACTCGCAGATTATTCTCGGCGTGAGACCGTCTGCGGCGATAGCCTCAGCCAGCGGCTCGAACTCCGGGCCGAACTCTGTATCCGCGAATGTGAGATGCTTCTTTTC
>CAZSUR010000001.1:5382-16311 GCA_964610075.1 uncultured Lachnospiraceae bacterium | reverse complement strand
TGTACTCTATCTTCGAGAAATGGCAGTGGACGCTTTGCGCTTTCTCGGCTCCGAGCCCGTCGGCAATATCCGAGAATACGCGTCGATATGCATCGGCATCCGGAAACACTCCGCCGCAATCTCTTGCGTTGAGATGTCCGAAATCAACGACCGGATAAAGCTTTGCGTCAAGCTTGCAAAGCTCTATTACCTCGTCAAGCGTGCCGAGCTGATTCTTCTTGCCCATGGTCTCAAGTCCGATATGTACGCTTGTCGAGCCTATCTCCTCGAGCGCGTGGCAAAGCGTATCACGCGCAAGCTCCATTGCCTCCGCGCGTGTGATCTTTGCGGCGCTGCCGGTATGGATGACTATCGTATCCGCGCCGAGAGCCTCGGCTGCGTCGATGCTTTGCTTGATATACGATATGCTGCCGAGCCGCTTTTCCGGTACTATACCCGAAAGCGATATATAATACGGCGCGTGAAGCGACAGCGCGATGCCGTTTTTCTTCGCCTCGTCCGCTATCTTCAAAAAGGTCTCGCGGCTTCCTCTGACACCGTTTCCCGCCTGATATTCATAGGCGTCAAGCCCCTTGCTTTTAAGCCAAGCCGGAGCCTGCCAGGTGCTCTTGTTATTGTCGGCGTAAAAGCTGGGCGAGTTTCCCGCCGGGCCGAACAATGCACGTCCCATATCCGTTACCTGCCTTTTGCGGCATTCCTTTCATTTATATCATGTGTTATATTCCGCGCTGAGTCGGAGCCTTATCTCTTTACTCCGCTGAGCACGATCTTCTCCATCCTTCGCTTGAAAAGATTGAAGCGGGTGGTCAGATCCTTTATCGGCTCGACCAGCACCGTGCGTACCCCTGCAAGCTTTCCTGCGGTGACGTCGGTGAATATCTGATCGCCTACGGCGAGCGTGTTTGCTTTATCTGTGCCCATCGCACGCATCGCTTTTTTAAGCATGAACGGGAACGGCTTTTTGCTTTTCCATGAGGCGAAAAAGCCGAGCTCCTCGTTGAATTTTGTCACGCGCTCCATGCCGTTATTCGATATAAAAGCGAGCTTGACACCGGCTTTTTGCATCGAATCGAGCCATTCCGATACCCTTTCGGTTGGCTTCGGATCGTCGTACGTCACAAGTGTGTTGTCTATATCAAGTATCAGTCCCTTTACCTTATTTTCCGCGATGAAATCCGGCGTTATGCTGTAAATATCGCGGAAGATAAAGTCGGGCATGAAAAATTTTCGCATATTTTTCTCCGTCACAGCGGCTTATGAGCGCAGCTTGATCGAAAGCTCGCGCTCAAGCAGGGTCAGCACCTTCTTCATTATCTTATCTGCCTCCGCATCCTCGAGTGTGTGGTCGGGAGAGCGCATGGACAGCTTGAACGCGATGCTCTTCATGCCGCTCGGCACCTGAGCTCCGCGGTATACGTCGAAGGGATATACCGATTCAAGCAGCTTACCTCCTGCACGGCGGATGACCTCCTCGATCGTTCCTGCCTCCATCGTCTCGTCGCAGAGCAGAGCGATATCTCTCGTGCTTGCCGGATATTTGGGCAGAGGCTTGTACTTGCGCGACTTTCCTGCGTGCGAGAACAGCTTCTCGAAATCTATCTCGGCAGCGTAAACTCTGTTGTCAAAGCCGTAGTTTGCGGCAACCGTCGGATGAAGCTCACCGAGCACCGCTACCTGCTCGCCATTTACCGAAAGGACGGCACAGCGACCGGGATGATAGGTGGGGTTGTCCGAGCAGCCGGCATATACTCCCTCGTCTACATACAGCTCGGCGAGTATCGCGTCAACGATGCCCTTGAGCTTGTAGAAATCGCCGTTTCCGTAGAAGCAGAGCGCGAGATGCGACGGCTCGTCCGGCAGCTTTGTTTTGTCCTCATCGGGCAGATATACGGCGGCATTCTCAAAGAGCGCTACCGATTCGGCGTCGTGGTAGTTCTGGTTTCTCGAGAGAGCCTCGAGCAGAGAGGGGAGAAGCACCGTTCTCATTACGCTCGTATCCTCTCCAAGAGGATTTGATATAACGACGCAATTTCTGCGAGGATCGTCGCTTGCCATATTTATCTTGTCATAGTATTTGGGGCTGATAAACGAGAAGGTGCAGCACTCGTAGAAGCCGAGATCGGTAAGCAGATCGTTTACGCTCTCGCGTGCCTTGTTTTTGGGTGTCATCTCGCCGATCTTGACGCCGGCGGAGAAGAGGGAGGAGGGGATACGGTTATAGCCGTATATGCGTATTACCTCCTCGGCTATGTCGTTTACGCACTCCACGTCCTGTCTGTACGACGGAACGTATATCTTTCCGTCCTTTATTTCAAAATCGAGCGACAGAAGGATGTCTGCCATCTCTTTTTCGGAAAGGTCAACTCCGAGGAGCTTGTTTATTCTGTCAGTCTCAAGCGGCATTACCGTCTGCGCACGAGGGGAGGGATGGCAGTCTATCACGCCGTCGACGACCTCACCTGCACCGAGCAGCTCTACCAGCTCGCAGGCACGCTCGAGTGCGGGCATAGTGTTCTCCTCGTCCAGTCCCTTTTCAAAGCGTCCGGAGCTCTCTGTTCTCATACCGAGCGCACGCGAGGTTATGCGTACCGATGCGCCGTCAAAGCAGGCGGACTCGAATACTACAGTCGAGGTGGAATCCTTTATCTCGCTGTTTGCTCCGCCCATGATTCCGGCGAGAGCTATCGGTTTTTTCTTGTCCGCTATTACGAGCATATTGTCGGAGAGTACGTGCTCGATATCGTCAAGCGACATAAACTCCTCCTTGTCGGCTGCCTCGCGGACGACTATCTTCTTGCCGTCGATGCATACGTAGTCGAAGGCGTGCATCGGCTGGCCGTACTCGAGCATTACGTAGTTGGTTATATCAACGATATTGTTTATGGGACGAACGCCTGCCGCACGGAGTCTCATACGCATCCAAAGCGGAGAGGGCTCTATCTTTACGTTCTTTACAACTCTTGCGGAGTATCTCTTGCAAAGGGGGCTGTCAACGCTCACGTCGAGATATGATGCGACATCTCCGCCGCTGCCCTTAACGATCGGCGTGTGATAAGTTACCTTTTTGCCATAGCTTGCGCCCGTTTCGCGCGCAAGTCCGATCACCGAAAGGCAGTCCGGACGGTTGGGTGTTATCTCGAATTCAACGACCGTATCTCTCATCATGAGAACGTCGCGGATATCGGTTCCGGGGGTGTATTCACGGTCGAGGATAAGTATGCCGTCCTCGATGGCATACGGTACCTCATGCGTTGTGAGATCGAGCTCACCGATAGAGCAGAGCATACCGTCGGATACCACTCCGCGCAGCTTGCCCGATTTTATCGTAACTCCGCCGGGAAGCTTTGCCGGAGCCTTTGCCACCGGCACGCACGCTCCCTCGAAAACGTTCTGCGCGCCCGTTACTATCTGGCGCGGAGCCTCCTCGCCGCAATCGAGCGTGCATATGAGAAGGTGATCGGAGTCGGGATGCTTTTCTATATGTGTTATTATTCCCGCAACGACGTTATCTATGTCGTCGGAGAGCACTTCATAGCCCTCGACCTTAGAGCCGGTATCGGTCATGCGGTCGCAATAATCGCTTGTCGCAACTTCTTTTACGTCAACAAAGTCGGAGAGCCAGTTCATTGATAATTTCATCTGCTTTAATTTCCTTTCGTATGATTTGGTTCCGTGTCAAAAACGGGAAAGAAAACGTACGTCGTTTTCGTAAAGAAGTCTCATGTCGTCTATGTTGTATTTTGTCATGGCGATTCTCTCTATGCCCATTCCGAAGGCGAAGCCGGTATATTTATCGGGGTCGATGCCTCCGGCACGCAGTACGTTCGGGTGAACCATGCCGGCACCGAGTATCTCGATCCAGCCCTCGCCCTTGCATACGCGGCAGCCCTTGCCTCCGCAGACGAAGCAGGATACGTCGACCTCTGCCGACGGCTCGGTGAACGGGAAGTGGTGGGGGCGGAAGCGAAGCTTGGTGTCCGCACCGAACATTCTCTGCGCGAACAGCTCGAGCATACCCTTGAGGTCGCCCATTGTGATGCCCTCGTCAACGACCAGTCCCTCAAGCTGATGGAACATGGGCGAGTGGGTAGCGTCAACCGCATCCGAGCGGTATACGCGTCCGGGCGATACTATACGTATGTGCGGAGAGGTCTTCTCCATCGTTCTTGCCTGTACCGTCGAGGTCTGCGAACGAAGCAGTATGTTCGGCGTGATGTAGAAGGTGTCCTGAACGTCTCTCGCGGGATGGTTCGGCGGAGTGTTCAGCGCCTCGAAGTTGTAGTAGTCGTACTCGACCTCGGGGCCCTCTGCTATATCAAAGCCCATCGAGCGGAAGATGTCGCACATCTCAAGGCGCACCTTTTCAAGAGGATGACGAGCTCCGATGCTTGCATCCGTTGCAGGCATCGTGACGTCGATGCGCTCGTCGGCAAGGCGCTTTGCCTGCATCTCCGCCTTTATCTCCGTCTTCTTTTCCTCTATTCGCTGCTCTATGTGCGATCTTACCTCGTTTGCGAGCTGCCCTATAAGCGGACGCTCCTCTGCGGAAAGCGAGCCCATTCCGCGAAGAACTGCGGTAAGCTCACCCTTTTTTCCGAGGAATCGGATCCTGAACTGTTCAAGCTCTTCCTCGCTTATCTTGCTTTCAAGTATTTCCTTAGCCTGGCGCCTGATCTCTTCAAGCTTTGCTTTCATTTTCGGTAATTCCTTTCTGTATATAAATCTTTTCTTTTATCAAAATAAAAAAGTCCTTGTACAGATGATTCTGTACAAGGACGAAGCGACTGTCTCCGCGGTACCACCTTGATTTTTGCATAATGCAAACTCTTGTTTTGCGCCGGATAACGGGGGCGTGCCGTCGCGGAATTTCCTCCGCACCGCTCGGAAGTGAAATGCAATTACGGTAGCGCCGACGTGCTTTCAGCCGGGGCACGTCTCTCTTTCGGTCGCTATATATCCGTAAAGCCGGTTTCGTCACAGCGTTTTGTTATGGCTCCGATCGTGTAGCCGGAGCTTGTATAAAAAAGTATATCACATTGATGCGAAAATTGCAAGCGGTAGCGCAAATTCGATATTATGCGCCGCGCTATCCGGATATCACCGCAACGCGCTCGTTTCCGCCGTAATCGCGCAGTATCTCGCACGCAAATCCGCCGTCACGGCAGAGCTTGCGTATGTCATCCCCCTGATCGTAGCCGATCTCGAGTATGAGATGCCCGTTTTGGCGAAGAAGCTTCGTGTATTCGGGGATGATCACCCGATAAAAGTCGAGCCCGTCACGTCCTCCGTCAAGTGCCGCACGTGGCTCGCACTTCACCTCGCGTGAAAGCGTGTCTATTACGTCGGTGGCGATATACGGAGGGTTGGATACTATGCAATCGTAGCTCCTGCCCGACAAAAGATCGGGGGAGAGCACATTCGCTCGGAATATGCTTATGCGGTCGGCAACACCGTTTCGCTCGGCGTTTGCAGTCGCGGTATCGACCGCTCCGCCGGATATGTCTACGGCATCGGCGGTAACGTCGCGCCGGTGCACAAGGGTGGATATCGCTATGCATCCGCTTCCGGTGCAGAGATCGAGAAAGCATCCGTTCTTCGGCAGAAGTTGTATAAGCTGCTCTACCAGATGCTCGGTGTCCGGGCGCGGTATAAGGCAATCGGGGGTTATTTTATAGGTCTCGCCGTAGAAGTACCACTCGCCGATTATATATGCGAGCGGCTCGCCGCGCTCAAGCCGAGCGCGTGCCGTAGCGAGCTTTGCTTCATCCTCCCCGAAGTGCTCGCGTAGCAGCTCCTCTGTCAGTTTTTCCGATGCATCCATGTGCTTATGCTTTCGCCTCGGGCGAGCTGTCGCCGGGAGCGGCGTCGGTCGCGGTGTCGGAGGTGTCTGTCTCGGTGGAGGCGGTATTCGATGCTTCGCTTGCGCCGGAGACATCTGCCTCGGCATTTGCCTGAGTTTTATCGCCGTCATTTGCGTCTGCCGAGGTGTCGGCGGACGCATCCGCATCGTCTGTGGATCCATCGGGGTCGGAGTCGGCAGCAGAAGCTGCGTCCTTCGGCGGCTCCGGCTTATAGTCGGGGAACTCCTTTGGAAGCGAGCTCTTCAGCGCCGCTATTGCGACCTCCATCTGCGAGTAGTCCGGCTCGCGCGTGGTTATCCGCTGTATCCAAAGTCCGGGAGCGGAAAGTATGCGTACCAACGCATTCTCATGCGTTCCGGCGTAGCGGATAAACTCGTAGCCTATTCCTATCGTCGGGAGCAGGAGCAGCAGCTTTGACACAAGTCTGAGCAGCAGATTATCCCACGTCATAAAGGGCAGAGAGGCTACCGCGATGCTGATTATCATCATAATAAAGAGGAAGCTCGTTCCGCAACGAGGGTGGAATCTTTTGTATTTCTTTACATTCTCGGGCGTGAGCTCCTCGCCGTTCTCATAGCAGAAGATCGACTTGTGCTCCGCACCGTGATACTCGTACGTGCGGCGGATATCGGGCATAAGCGATACCAATGCAAGGTATGCTATGAATATAAGTATCTTTATAACTCCCTCGATGAGGTTTTTAAACCATCCGAGCCTTCCGCCGACGAGGATATCAATACCCTTTGTCGAAAGGGAGGGCAGGAATATGAACAGCACCACGCAGAGCAGCACGGCGAATACCGTAGATACTCCCATGACGAGGTTCATTATGTTTTCACCGAAGCGGCGTACCAACCACTTCTCAAAGCGGCTTTCCGGCTCAAGCTCGTCTATTCCCATAGCCTCGGCGGATATGGTGAGCGTTTTAAAGCTGAGCTGTAGGGTCTCGATGAAGTTGACAACTCCGCGTACGATCGGGAGCTTGAGCAGCTTGCAGCGATCCTTTACAGAGGTGAAGGGGTGATTCGACACCGAGATGGAGCCGTCGTCCTTGCGTACGGCTACCGAATATCTGTCGGTGCTTTTCATCATTACGCCCTCAAGCACCGCCTGACCGCCGACCGCGCCTATACGCGGCGAGCGTTCCTTTTTCTTTGCGTTTTTCATAGATCTTCTCCGTTTCCGTTGCGAAAAAAAGCAAGCGTTAAAATTTTATCCGTGTGACCGCGGTCGCGTGCCCGGATGCGGTGTCGATATCGAATATGGCTCCGCATACCGTGATATCTCCCTCCGCTGTCTCAAAGCGAGCCGGCAAGCGCGATCTGAACTTTTCTATTATTATCTCTTTTTTTACTCCGAGCACCGAGTCGTACGGTCCCGTCATGCCGATGTCGGTTATATATCCGCTTCCTCCGGGAAGCACCTGCTCGTCGGCGGTGGGCACGTGCGTGTGCGTGCCGAAGATGACCGATATCCGTCCGTCAAAGCAGTGCGCCAGCGCCAGCTTCTCCGCCGTTGCCTCCGCATGGATGTCGAGCACAGCGAAATCGTATCTTCCGCTCTCGCGCTTGAGTATATTCTCTATCGTTCTGAAGGGGCAGTCGAGCGGATCGAGGAACACCGTTCCCATCACATTCATAACAAGGAAGGTATAGCCTGCCGCGTTTATAAAGGTATATCCGTTTCCCGGTGCGCTCGGCGGATAGTTTGCCGGGCGTATTAACGACGACGAGTCCTCAAGCATCGTGCGAAGATCCTTCTTCTGCCAGATGTGGTTGCCTCCGGTGATGACGTCGACTCCGCCGACAAGCAGAGCCTCGGCGGATGCGCGGTCAAGTCCGTTGCCGGGAGCCGCATTCTCGCCGTTTGCCACCGTCAGATCTATTTTGTTTTCGTCCCGGAAGCGGCGCAGCCTTCCCGTGATGTAATCGACTGCACGCTCTCCCACTATATCGCCTATCGTGAGGACTCGTATGGTATTGCTCATCTGAAATATCCTTACCGTTGAAAATATGGTTTATATACGTACGCTTGCGCTTTATTTATCGGGAGTGCGTGGCACTCCCGATAGAAATCGCATATTGAGCCGCATCACTTTCGCGAGTTTGCGACCTCCTGCTTGTTCGCGTTGTGCTCGGAAAGCGTCTTTGCGAACAGCGTGTAGCCGTTATCCTGCGCAACGAAGAAGTAGTAGCTTGTGTTGCTCGGATAAAGGGCATAGTTTATAACGACTATCGTCGGGTTGCTTATCGCACTCGGCGGCAGTCCCTTGTACATATATGTGTTGTACGGATTGTCAAGCTCGGTGTCGGCATAGGTGAGCGACTCCTTGCGCTCGTCAAGCGCGTACTGTATCGTCGCGTCGCTCTCGAGCTTTCCGTTGGTTACGTTGGGGTGATTTAAACGGTTGTGGAATACCGACGAGATATCGGCAAACTCGGTATCGTATTTTGCTTCCATCTGTACCATGGAAGCAAGTGTGATGACCTGATCGACCGTCATGTGAAGATCCGCGCACTTCTCGCGGTATTCGTCGGTAAACTTGTTGTTGAAGTTGCTTAACATCTTGTAGATTATAGCTTCTTCCGACGAATCGCTGAAGAAGTAGTAGGTATCCGGATACAGATATCCCTCGAGGCGGTATTTGCGTCCCTCGGGCAGATCGGTCAGCTCATCGACGAACCAGAAGTCGAAATCGTAGTTCTGGATCACATCAACGTAGCCGTCACGTGTACCGATCTCGTACTCGTTTACCATAAGGTCTATTATGTCGTCGACGTTATAGCCCTCGGGGATCGTTACTCTCACCTCGGTGCGCTCCTTTGCCTTCTCCTTGAAGGCGACGAGCAGCGAGTCGTAGTTCATCGAGGGGGTGACGGTGTAATCTCCTGCCTCGAAAACGAGCTTGTATTTTCTTATGTTGGCATAAAGCTTGAACATAGAGGGGTAGCGGATGACGTTGTTGTCCTTGAGTATGTCGGCTATGTCGTCAAGCGATGCATACTCGGGTATGGTTACGTTTACCTCTGCCGGGGATTTTACGAATGCGAATATATCGTTTCCGATGGTGATGCCGAAATAGGAGAGGACTCCCGCAACAACGAACACCGCAGCTATATATATTATCGCTTTGATCGCGCTGCTTATTATTGGAGAGGTGGAGTTCTTCTCGCGCAGGGTGTCAAAAAAGCTCTTTTTCTTGCCTCTTTTTGCAAGAGCCACGCGCTCGCTGTGACGACTGAGGGTCTTAGGCCTTGCCTCGGGTGACGCAGGCGCACGGCGAGGCGCCTGCGTCTTTTGCGCCTCGAGCTTTCTTTGAGCGTTTGGACGCGCAACGTTCATAAGCCGCGTTCCGTCGGAGGGAGCGGCGCTCTCACTTTTCGGAGCCGGTCTTTTTATCGTTTCCTGCGGCGTCGGGTTGCGGCGCACGCGCACGGGGGTGTCGCTCGGTTTTGCAGACGCCTCGCTCATTACCCTGTCCGTATCGGTACGCATGGCACGACGGCGCATTGCCTCCGGCGCATCGCCTCCGGCTGTTTTCGGTTTTTTGTCAAAATTGTTGCTTTGGTTCATATAAACCCCTTACTTTACCTTGAAAATTAGGCTTTATATCGTGATGATATCGAATCCGAAAAGAATAAATACTACTATGCAGGCGATAAACGACGGTGAAAGGAACACCTCACAGAACATTCTCGAGCGTGAGAGGTTCATCCGCTTTTTCGCCTTTATATACGACGGAGTTTTTCTTCCGTCGATACCGGCATTGTAAAATCCGCGTTCCGCTTCACCCATCGCCGCCGCACCGAGCAGCAGAGCAAGTCCGATGAGTACGAATATCAAAAAAACGAGACTTTCGGGATTTTTTATTACGTTGAATACATATTTTTCTCCGAATATGATGTATATGTTAAACAGCATATGCGACAGCATGGCTGCTATAAGCGAGTTTGTCGCGCACATTATAAGCGCAAAGCCGATGCCTCCGACGACGTAGATAAGCGACTGCGCCGGATCCATATGCAGCATCGAAAAGGTGAGCGCGGATATAAGGGTGCTGCACCATACGCCGTGTCCGCTCTCCGCGTACTCGGTCCAGACGACCCCGCGGAATATAAACTCCTCGGTCACCGCCGGCATTACGGCGAAGGCGAGCGCTACGTACATGACGTCGGCAACTCCTCCGGACAGCTGCGGCATATAGCTTTGATATGCGACGGCAGGTATGTCGGTTATGCCCGACAGGTAATACTGTATGAGCCTTATCAGCGCCGAGATGCATATAAGCGCTCCGGTGGAAAGCAGGACGAAGCCTATCTTTCCTATCGAGAAAAGCTTGAAGTTCATCTTGCCGGAATATCCGCTGCCGCGCAGCTTTACGAAGAATATTCCCGGTATCATAAACACGAGAAACTGCAGAGCTATCAGCGACAGATATACGTTGTCCTGATTCTGTATAAGGTTTCCGCTCACGTATCCCGAGCCTATCATTAAAAAGTATATGACGAGCACGAATATCGGAGTGTATACCGAGGATTTAATTTTCATAAAACGCTCTAACTCCTCTTTCGGTGATAACGGCATCCGCCGGAAGATCGAATTTTCCCCGGGGCAGCCGATCGGTCAGCAGGCGGTGATAGGTCACGCCCACTCTCGTACCGCGAAACTCCCGAAGAAAGCGGTCGTAATATCCCTTGCCATAGCCTATGCGGTAGCCGTGCGTGTCATACGTGACTCCTGGGATTATGCATATCGCACGTCCCGTATGGGTGGCGGGATCGTATATCGGCAGCTCGAGCGGCGGCTCGAGTATACCCATGTCGGTCTTCTCGAGCTGATCTCGGCTGCATACGTAGTGGAAGCTCATCGTGCAGTCCTCGGGATGGCATCGTGGAAACGCTACCCGCTTGCCGGAGGCGAGCGCCGCGTCGATAAGCTCGTTTACGTCGATCTCGTATTTCAGTGGAGAGTATATAAGCAGGGTGTCGGCGTATCTAAAGGATGCCAGCCCCATGACGGTGGCACATATTTTCGCATCTGCCGCGGATCTGTAATCCTGCGGAAGCTC
>CAZSUR010000001.1:0-5372 GCA_964610075.1 uncultured Lachnospiraceae bacterium | reverse complement strand
GAATACGCTTGAATTCGGCTCGCAGCTCGTCCTTTTGTTCCTTTACCGTCATGTTTCTACACTCCTGCCGCCGTGCGGCTCATTATCTGAAAACTACATTGCTTGAACGGAGCGGCGAAGCTCCGCAGCCGTTGTCACGTCGCGTACAGCCTCGACGAGTGCAAGCCCGAACTCGAGCGCAACTCCCATGCCTGCGGCTGTGATTATGTTTCCGTCGCGTACGACCTTTTCCTTTGCGAGCACCGCGCCCTCGAGCTTATCCTCAAAGCCGGGGAAGCATACCGCGCGCTTGCCGCGAAGCAGCCCGAGCTCACCGAGTATATAGGGTGCCGCGCATATCGCGCCGATGAACGCTCCGCGCTCGGCGGCGCTCTCTACCATTCGGCATACCGTGTCGCTCTCGCGCAGGTTTTTGGCTCCGGGCATTCCTCCCGGGAGGATTATCATGTCGGGCTCGGGATCGAGCACCGACTTTATCGTCATATCGGCAAGGACGGTTACGCCGTGCGCGCCGAAGACCTCGCGGCTCTCACCGAGCGCTACCGTCTTTATTTCCACACCGGCACGTCGGAGCAGATCAAGCGGACATAACGCCTCGATCTCTTCAAATCCGTCTGCAAGCAAAAGATAATTCATAACCGTAACTCCTTTTGTTTTTATTTTGTCGGCGTCGCCGCCGGATATCTCGATTATATCAAAACTTTAGGTGTATTCACAGCTTATTTCGTAAATTTTTTGTTGCGATAGCGGTGATACCGCCGGGCTTACGCCTTACAATATCGGGAGCACCTCGTCAAGTACCGCCTCGTGGATGGCTTCGCGTGAGAGCAGCTCGCCCTCCCGACAGCAGCGGATGCTGCTCCAGCCGAGCTTGCTCGCAGCGTAAAGCGCGGCGTCGTAGCTGCGGTAGAGGAAGTCGCTTGAGGTCTCGTGGATGTCCATCTTGCGCCCGGTCTCGGCGCTTCGCGATCTTATAAGCTTGATCGAGACGTCCGGATGCATCTCGAGATATATTATCTTGTCGGGGGCGGGGATGCCGAGCTTTTCGTATTCGAAATCCCATAGCCATAAGAGAAAGGAATCCCACTCGTCACGTGGCAGCTTCGCCATCTGATGCACCGCGTTTGCCGTGGTGTAGCGGTTCGCGATGAATACGGTATCGGTGTCGGTATAATCCTTCTGCCACTCGGTGCGGTAGGATACGTATCTGTCCGCGGCGAAAAATGCGGATGCCGCGTATGCGTTTGTGTCGTCGGCAGAGCTGCCCAGCCCTCCGCCGAGGTACAGTCTTACGAGAGCCGAGCCCTCGCTGTCGTATCGAGGATAGGAGAGGACTCGCACACGCTTGCCCATACTCTCGAGCTTTTCTGCGAGAAGCTTGGTCTGCGTTTCCTTGCCCGAGCCGTCAAGCCCGTCTATAACGATGAATTTTCCCATTCCTGCTTCTCCTGCCCTTCGAAAAAAGATTATTTGACCGATTTTCAGCCGAAATTTGCGACAAAAAACAATTTCGCATCTTATATATCATCTATTATATAAGAAATTTACCTGCTTGTCAACGGCAGAGGGGCTGTCCGGGACTGTATTTCGACGCTTGCGGAGGATTATTTTCGGAGCGTGAGGATGATGGCTCGCGCAAGCTCTGCCGACGCATAAAAATTAACAATTAACACCTTTTACGCAAGCCGAATATATGGTATAAATTAAGCAGACGTTATAAACGTTTAAAAAGGCTTATATTTAATCAAGCGATATTCAGTCCCATAGGTATGGAGACGGTCGGAAAGCTCGTATCCGCATGGATGCATTACGACGCGCGTCAGCCGCGGCTGCGGCGAATCCGGGCTTTACTTCCGCTGTAAAATACTCGCCGCTAAAGCGGGCGCAGAATTGATAGAGGTGGTACGCGTGATGTTGCTCTATATAATCGTTGTCGGGATATTGACCTTCATAAATCCGATATTGGGCGCGGTGGGAGTGTTTGCGTGCGTGGGCTTTCATATTTTGAAATCCATTTTATTCGGTGACAAAAACGATAAAAAGGACGAGCGCAAAAAGCAGGATGACGCGCCGCATACCGAGTACGACGAATTTGATTGGTGGCAGGATAATCAAGGCCTTTGATGAAGCAAAAAACATATTTAGGATGTGTCGCAGGCGGTGGAGCCTTGGCTGCATCCGTTACGAAAGGTGCCCGTGGATCGGGCTTTAAGGGTATTTTTTATGAGATCTAAAATCGCTGCGGTGCTTTTGTGCGCACTTTCTTTGCTGCTGCTTTCCGGATGTGCGGACAGCGTTCGATGGAACGGCTATGAAAACGAGGAGCTTAGCAAATACGTGATAGCCGCCGACTACAAGGGGCTGCGCTATACGCCTGCCGACGAATCGACCGATGCCGAGCAGGCGGAGGCGGAGATAAAGAACGAGCTTTGGAACAGCGTGATAAAGGCGTCGAGCTTTTACCACCTCCCGGAGCCTGAGCTTGCGCACTATCGTGACGAGATGAGAGAATATTACGAGGACGCGGCTGAATATTATCAGGTGGAGCTTTCCGAGCTGCTCTCCGAATACGGTTATACCGAGGAGTCGTTTGAGAGCGCGCTCGACGAGTATGCGCGTTATCGAGTGCAGTCGAATCTTCTGCTCTATTCGCTTGTAAAGGAAGAAAATATAACCATCGGCGATGCCGAATATAATAACAGACTTGCGGGCTACGTCGAGGCCGGCGGATACGACTCCCCTGAGGCGCTTGAGGCAGAGTGCTCAAAAGACGAGCTTGTGCGTATGATGTACAAGGATATCCTGCTTGATATGATATACGCAAACGCGAAGCCGGAAGCGACACCGACATCCGGCTCCTGACGGTACATCCCGATTTATAAAATTCCGAAAAGAGGAAGATCTTTATGAGACGATCGTATATAACGCGCGCTATCACCTCCGATGGCGGCGCAAGACTGATATATGCCGACGGCGGCGCGATAGTGCAGAAGGCACACGAGCTGCACGGCACCTCGAAAACGATGACGGCAACGCTCGGACGCGCGCTTATCGCGACATCGCTTATGGGCTCGCTTTTAAAGGATAAGGACAATACGCTTACCCTCCATTTCAAGGGAGACGGCCCTGCCGGAAATATAGTGTGCGTAAGCGATTACAAGGGAAACGTCCGCGGATACGCCGATGACCCGAAGGTGGAGCTTCCGCCGCGAGCCGACGGAAAGCTTAACGTCGGAGGTGCTGTCGGGAAGGGAACGCTGTACGTTATAAAAGATATGGGAATGAGCGAGCCGTATATAGGCCTCAGCCCTATCGTCAGCGGAGAGATAGCGGAGGATATTACCGAATATTTCGCCGCAAGCGAGCAGACGATGTCCGTTTGCGCTCTTGGTGTCAGATGCACGAAGGAGTTTGACTGCTCCTCTGCCGGAGGCTTTCTGCTTCAGCTTTTGCCGGGCGCCGACGACGAGCTTGTGACAAAGCTGGAGGAGAATATCGCTCGCGTTCAGAGCATATCCGCGATATCGGCGGAGGAGAACGCGGCGCAGATAGTGTTCTCTATCGTTTTCGACGGGATACCGTACGAGGTTTTTGACGAATTCGATATAGGCTACGAGTGCAATTGCAGCCGCGAAAGATACGAAAAGGCGCTTATCAGCCTCGGTAAAGATGAGCTTGACGAGATGTACGCGGACGGAAAGAATGTCGAGACCGTCTGCCGCTTCTGCAGAAGCAAATACACCTTTACCCCGGACGAGATAAAGGAGATGTCGTCTCACGCGGCAAAGAAATAAGCTCGCCTCGGTGAGCTTGCGCCGTCTTGCGCTGCTATGCGCGATAGGTATATTTGAAAAAACGTGAGCCTCACAGCGGAAACGCATGGTGAGGCTCATTTTGTTTGCGGGCTATTGAGCGGGCATCGCGCCGGTAGAATAAGCTCGCCTTGAGACGAGCGAACGCGCGCTGAGCCAAGCGGTTGCAAGCTTGGATGATGCGACAGGCTTTCGCGCCGCAACGGCGCATGAGCGATTGAGCGGGCGATACACCGGTGGAATAACGCTGTTTCGGGGCGAGCGAGTCACCCTGCCGGCGCGCCCTCGAGCAGCTTGCCACAGCGTCAAATGAAAAACTCCGCGTTTACGAGCGTGAGCAACTTATAATTTTGCGCCGGATAAAGGACTCCGCGTAGGCGCACACGAGCAGCTTATAACTTTGCGCCAAATGCCAGACTTCGCGTTGGTAAGCGCGAGCAGCCTGTCCGTGCGCGAGTATATAAAAAATCTACGCTCTTTGCGCCGGATGCTAAAAAGCTCCGTGTGATGCTTCACACGGAGCTTTTGATATGCTTTCTTGCAGGCGAGGACTTTCAGCTCGACCGGAGCTTCGCCTCCGACCGCGCTCCCGACGGAGGCTTCCCGATCATATCGGAGCAGCCGTTCGCCGCGCTTGCCTCGCAATGCTTGCGCCGGCTTATTTTTTAAGCTTTACGGCTTCCTTTGCCTTCTCCGCGATAGCTGCGGGAGTGAGGCCGTACATCTCAAGCAGGGGCGGAACCTTGCCCGAGCGTCCGAAGCGATCCTCTACGCCTACGCGGAGGACGGGAACGGGGCAGCTCTCTGCGACAGCCTCGCATACAGCGCTTCCGAGACCGCCGATGACGTTGTGCTCCTCAGCTGTTACGATCGCGCCGGTAGCTCTTGCCGCATCCGCGATGATCTCGCGATCGAGAGGCTTTATCGTATGTATGTTTATTACTCTTGCGTCAATGCCCTCGTTTGCGAGAAGCTCTCTTGCGCAGAGCGCCATGTCAACCATTATACCGGTAGCGACGATGGTAACGTCCTTACCCTCTGCCATGTTGATTCCGCGACCGATCTCCATCTTATAGGTGGATTTATCGTAGAGCACCGGTACGGCGAAGCGTCCGAAACGCATATATACCGGGCCGTCGTGGAGGATAGCCGCTTCTACCGCAGCTCTTGCCTCTACCGCGTCAGCCGGATTTATTACCGTCATGCCGGGGATGGTTCTCATAAGCGCGAGATCCTCGAGGCACTGATGGGTAGCGCCGTCCTCGCCTACCGTGATTCCGGCGTGGGTTGCACCTATCTTCACGTTGAGGTGAGGGTAACCTATCGAGTTTCTTATCTGCTCGAACGCTCTTCCTGCCGCAAACATCGCAAACGAGCTTGCAAACGGGATCTTACCGGTGGTCGCGATTCCTGCGGCAACCGACATCATGTTTCCCTCGGCTATTCCGCAGTCGAAGAAACGCTCGGGATATGCCTTCTTGAATTTGCAGGTCTTTGTAGCCTCCGCGAGGTCCGCGTCGAGCACTACTACATCATATTTTGCGCCGAATTCGCAAAGGG